>JAISBQ010000076.1 GCA_031266115.1 Bifidobacteriaceae bacterium | reverse complement strand
ATCCTCGACATCCTCGACAACTACGCCTTTGTGCGCACGTCCGGCTATCTGCCCGGGCCTGGGGACGTCTACGTGTCGCTATCGCAGGTCAAGAAGTCCGGTCTGCGTGAGGGCGATGCCATCACCGGTGCCGTGCGTCAGACCGCCGACGGTGAGAGTCAGGGGCGCGGCAAGTTCAACGCCCTGGTGCGGCTCGACACGGTCAACGGGCGCCCGGCGGCCCAGGCGCTCGGCCGGCCTGAGTTCACCAAGTTCACCCCGCTCTTCCCGCAGGATCATCTGCGCCTTGAAACCACAGCTGGACAGCTCACCACGCGCGTGATCGACATGGTGGCCCCGATCGGCAAGGGTCAGCGTGGGCTGATTGTCTCCCCGCCCAAGGCGGGCAAGACCATGATTCTCCAGGCGATCGCCAACGCCATCACCGCGAACAACCCCGAGGTCCACCTCATGGTGGTACTCGTCGACGAGCGCCCCGAGGAGGTCACGGACTTCCAGCGTTCGGTCAAAGGTGAGGTCATCTCCTCGACCTTCGACCGCCCGGCCACCGATCACACCATGGTGGCCGAGTTGGCGATCGAACGGGCCAAGCGTCTGGTCGAACTCGGCCATGACGTGGTAGTGCTGCTGGATTCGATCACCCGGCTCGGGCGGGCCTATAACTTGGCCGCCCCGGCGTCCGGGCGCATCCTGTCCGGCGGCGTCGATTCCTCGGCGCTCTATCCGCCTAAGCGGTTCTTCGGTGCGGCCCGCAACATCGAAGGCGGTGGCTCTCTGACCATCCTCGCCACGGCACTGGTCGAGACCGGTTCGAAGATGGATGAGGTGATCTTCGAGGAAGTCAAGGGGACCGGCAACATGGAACTGCGCCTGTCCCGCTCGCTGGCGGACAAGCGCATCTTCCCCGCCGTCGATGTCGACGCCTCAGGCACTCGCCGCGAGGAGATCCTCATCCCACCGGAGGAGTTGAAGATCCACTGGAAGCTGCGCCGGCTGTTGTCGGCGTTGGACCAGCAGCAGGCCATTGAGCTCCTCCTCACCCAGATGCGCAAGAACGCCACCAACTCCGACTTCTTGCTCCAAGTTCAGCGCACCACGCCGGGCGACGCGTCGTAGCACGCCGCGTCGCACGCTGCCGCTGACCGGGGCCGCCGTGGGCGGAACATTTCCGCCCACGGGGGTGTTCTGGAACAATGACCAAGGCTCGTGCCGGTTCACGGCGGTCGCCGCCCTGGCTGCCCGCCGACCCGGCGCAACGATAAGGACATCACATCGTGAAGAAGAATCTGCATCCCGACTACGTCGAGACCACCGTGACCTGCACGTGCGGCAGCACGTTCACCACCCGAAGCACCGCCAAGTCCGGCGAGATCCACGCCGACGTGTGCAGTGCCTGCCACCCGTTCTACACGGGCAAGCAGAAGATCCTCGACACCGGCGGACGCGTCGCCCGCTTCGAGGCGCGGTACGGCAAGCGCAAGACCCCGGCAAGCTAGCGGCACCATGCGGCGCCCACGTCTTGGAGACTCTGAGGCTCCTGGGCGTCGGCGCCGTTTGTGCGCCATCGTCCGCTATGCCCACGCCAGGAGGTGACCATGACATCCGAGCAGTTCGAGGCCGTGCGTCCTCTTCTCGACGAATACGCGCGTCTGGAGGGTGACCTCGCCGATCCGGACCTCCACCGGGCGCCGGGCCGCGCCCGCGCGCTTGGCCGGCGCTATGCCGTGGTGGGCAGGATCGTGCGCGCCTATGAGGCGTGGCAGATCGCCGCGGCCGACGCGCGCGCAGGGCGTGAACTCGCCGGCGCCGATCCGGCGTTCGCTGAGGAGCTTCCCACCCTGGATGAGGCACGGGATCGGGCAGCCGAGACGCTTCGCGCCCTGTTGGTGCCACGGGATCCTGACGATGATCGCGACGTCATCATGGAGGTCAAGGCGGGGGAGGGCGGTGAGGAATCGGCACTGTTCGCCGCCGATCTGCTTCGCATGTACACCCGCTACGCCGAACGGCAAGGCTGGACGGTGGAGCTGTTGGACCGGACAGACACCGAACTCGGTGGGGTCAAGGACGCGGCGGTGGCGATCAAGTCGCGGTCTACGGGTGCAGCGGACGGCGTGTGGGCGTACCTGAAGTACGAGGGTGGCGTCCACCGGGTTCAGCGCGTTCCGGTGACCGAATCGCAGGGACGCATCCATACGTCGGCGGCGGGCGTGCTGGTCATGCCCGAGGTGGACGATCCGGCCGAGGCCCCCATCGACCCGGCGGATCTCAAGGTCGACGTGTTCCGTTCGTCTGGCCCGGGCGGCCAGTCCGTCAACACGACCGATTCGGCCGTCCGCATCACCCACCTGCCGAGCGGCATCGTCGTTTCGTGCCAGAACGAGAAGTCCCAGCTCCAAAACAAGGAGCAGGCCCTGCGAATCCTGCGGGCCCGGCTCCTCGCTGTCCGCGCGGCCGAGGCAGCGGCAGCGGCGTCGGATGCCCGGCGCTCCCAGGTGCGCACCGTGGACCGCTCAGAACGCATCCGCACCTACAACTTCCCCGAGAACCGGATCGCGGACCACCGCACGGGTTTCAAGGCCTACAACCTCGACAGGGTGCTGGATGGTGAGCTCGGCCCTGTGGTTCAGGCCGCCATCGACGCTGATTCGGCTGAACGCCTCGCGTCCTTGGGCCAATGACCGCCCTCGCGGCAGCGCTCGTCGAGGCCACCGAACGCCTCGCGGCGGCTGGAGTCCCCACGCCCCGTGTGGATGCTGAGGTGATCGCCGCTCACCTGTGGGAAGTCACCCCCGGCCGGTTGCGCGCGTTGGTGGTCGCCGATCTCGCCGACGATGACGCCCCTCGCCTCGCCCGTTTCGCCGCCGCCATCGCGCGGCGTGCCGAGCGGGTGCCCCTGCAGCACATCACCCGAATCGCACCGTTCCGAACCCTCGAACTCGCCGTTGGCCCCGGTGTGTTCATCCCGCGTCCCGAGACCGAGGTCACGGCGGGGTTAGCCATTGACGCGGCCCGGAAGGCAGCGCGACCACGGGTGGTGGGCCTGGGGTCGGCAGGGTCCGGAGCCTCACCAGCGAGCGGAGCGCGACCACGGGTGGTGGACCTGGGCACGGGTTCCGGCGCTATCGCCGCTGCCATTGCTACGGAGGTGCCATATGTCCAGGTCACGGCTGTGGAATCCGATCCGGCGGCCCACGCGTGGGCCCAGCGCAACCTCGTCGGCCTTCCCGTGACGCTCCTCCTCGCTGACGCCGCTGACGCGCCGGCGACCCGTCCCGTCCTGCCGCGCGCGGACCCTGTCTCCGTTGACCCCGGAGGCCCCGCCGTGCCCGCCGACCCCGCGCCTGCGACTAGCTCAGCCCTGCCGCGCGGGGACCGTGTCCCGCCACTGCGCGCGGTGGCGCCGGATCTATTCGGCGTCACCGATGTCGTCGTGACCAACCCGCCCTATATCCCCGATGGATGCCGTCCGCTCGATCCGGAGGTGGAGCTTCACGACCCTCCGGCTGCGCTCTACGGCGGGGGAGCGGATGGGCTCATGGTGCCGGCCGCCATCGTCCGCACAGCCGCCGCGCTCTTGCGCGCGGGAGGTGTCCTGGTCATGGAACACGGTGCGGACCAGGGCCCGGCAATGCGCGCCCTTGCTGAACGACACGGCTTCACCGGCGCGGTCACGCACCGCGACCTCGCCGGTCGCGACCGAGTGCTGCGCGCGGTGCGGGCCCGAAGCACGTGCCCACCGTCGAATTGAGCCTTCGGGTCGCCAAGTCCCCGATTCACGACCCAAAGGCTCGGGCTCGGCGATGCCAGGCCTGGCCCAGGGCACACACTCGTGTGCAGCGCGTATTCGGCGGATACCCAGGTGCGTGTGGGAGGATCGGCGGCGTGGATCTCCGAGACTGCCGGGTGGGCGCCGAGCGTGGAGAGGCCATAGCGCGAGCAGTTCACGAGCTTGGCGAGGGCAGGCTGGTGGTCTTGCCGACGGACACCGTATACGGCATCGCCGCCGGGGCTCATCTGCCGATGGCGGTCCGGTCGCTGCTGAGGGCCAAGGGGCGTTCGCGTGCCAAGCCGCCGCCGGTTCTGGTGGCGGACACCGAGCAGGCGACCGGCCTGGTTGACAGGTTCAGCCCTGCGGCACAGGCGCTGGTCGCGGCGTTGTGGCCTGGGCCGTTGACACTTGTCGCGCGCGTGGCCGCCGGCATTCGCTGGGACTTGGGCGACGCGGACGGGACCGTGGCGATCAGGGTTCCGGATCATGGCATCGCCCGCGCGTTGCTGCGCGCGTCCGGGCCGCTTGCGGTCTCCTCGGCCAACGTCGCCGGTGAGCCTCCAGCGCTGACTGCGCACGAGGCAGTTGCCGCATTTCGCGACGCGGTGGCGCTCTATCTCGACGCAGGCCCCGCCCCGGGCGGCCTGCCCAGCACGGTGGTCGACGTCACCGGCCGGGAACTGAGGATCCTGCGCAGCGGAGCAATCGGCGCGGATCGGATCGCCACAGTGGTGGGCCGGGCGCCCGTGGCGGGCCGACCCGTCGCGATCGGCCTTCGCGATCGGTCGACGCGTCGAGGCGTCGCCGCGGGCCAACTCGCGTCAGCGGCCAACGGGGCCGATGGCCCGTGAAGTACTACATCCTGCTTGGCGCCATCGCCGCCGTGGTCACGTACATCGCCGTACCGATTGTGCGCCGGCTCGCATGGAGGATCGGGGCAATGACTCCGGTGCGCAAACGCGACGTTCACACCGCGCCAACCCCGAGGCTCGGCGGCCTGGCCATGTTGGCCGGCGTCGCGGTCGCCATGGGCATCGCCAGCGCCATTCCGTTCCTGGAGCCCGTGTTCGGAGGAGGGGAGCGTGGGCCATGGGCGGTGCTTGCCGCCGGCGCGCTGGTGTGCCTCCTCGGCGCCGCGGACGATCTGTGGGACCTCGACTGGCTCACCAAGCTATCCGGCCAGATACTCGCTGCCGTTGTCCTCGCGTGGCAGGGCATCCAGCTCATCACGTTCCCCATCGCCGGGATCACCGTCTCGTCTTCGCGGTTCTCCCTCATGGTGACGGTGTTGGTGGTGGTGGTCGCGATCAACGCGGTCAACTTTGTGGACGGGCTCGACGGCCTGGCCGCGGGGTTGATCGCCATCGGCGCCGCCGCCTTCTTCGCCTACACCTATCTGTTGTCCGTGGACACGGGTGCCAGCACCTATGCCTCACTTGCGGCTGTGGTCCTCGCGGTGACTGTGGGCGTGTGCCTCGGGTTCCTCCCCTACAACTGGCACCCGTCCTCAATCTTCATGGGCGATTCGGGGTCGATGCTCCTGGGTCTCCTGTTCGCGGCGGCGACCATCGCGGTGACGGGGCAGATTGACCCGGCCGGCGCCCAACGCCAGGCGTTCCCCGCGTTCTTGCCCATCCTCCTGCCAGTCCTTGTTCTCGCCCTTCCCCTGCTGGACGTGGGACTGGCCGTGGTCCGACGAGTGCGGCGCGGGGAGTCCCCGTTCCATGCCGACCGCATGCATCTGCACCACCGGCTGTTGCGGCTCGGCCATTCCCATCGCCGCGCCGTCCTCATCATGTATCTGTGGACCGCCGTGGTCGCCGTCTCCGGTGCGGCACTGGCGGTGTTCACCTCTCGGCGTGTTCTGGTGGGTTTCGCCGTGGGCGTGCTGGTCGCCACGGCGTTGACGTTGGGTCCCCTGCGTGGCAGGCGGCACCGTCCCGCGGACGATGCCGGCCCTCGCCCTTCCGACCCGGCACCGGAGCCCGCGGCCGAGTTGGTGCCGTCCGTTCGCCGACGGAGTGTGCTGGATGCCGACCGGTCCTGACGCTCCAGGGTTCAGACGGCTTCTGGTGCAGATGGGGGTCTGGACGGGAATAGTCTTGGTGGGGGCGATGGGCGTGGGAGCGGCGGTGGCCGGGGGCCGGGGTGTGCTGGCTGGCGCTATCGCCGCAGGTGTGGCGGGGCTGTTCAGCGGCAGCACCGTTGCCGTGATGGCGGCGACGATGTCCAGGACGGTCGCTACACAATCGGCCTGGTTGGTCTTCGTGTGGATCGTCAAGATGCTCGCGCTGTTGGGGGTATTGGTGGCCGTCGATTCGGCGTCGGGCGTTGATCGCCAGGTCCTTGGGGTCTCGATTCTCGTCGGGGTGCTCGGTTGCCTGGCCCTTGATGCTCGCCTTGTCCTGCGTGCCCGAGTCTCCCCCGGTGACTAGCCGGACGCGTCCGATGGCGACGGATGGGGTGGTCCGGCGGGTGGCCGGAGGCTGCTAAACTCGCGCAGTCTCTAGGGGCTCGCTGAAAGGCCGCCTCACTGGACGCTGGCTCGGTGGGCACCCAGCGCGCTGGCCTGCGCTAACAGCAAGGAGTGTGGACCCCGTGTTTCCGATCCCACCCGCGTTCATGCCCGGCGCTGTCCAGGCTGAATCCGAGGGTGGTTTCGAGGCACCGTCGCTGGCGGACTTCTTCCCGCCGCCGTTTGCTTTCGAAGGCTCCAACTTCTTCGAACTCAACCGGCTCTCCCTCGTGCGCATCATCGCCACTGTGGCGCTTGTGGTGGTGTTGTGGATGGGCACTAAGGCGTTGCGCGTGGTGCCTGGCCGCGGCGGAAACCTGTTCGAGATGGCTGTCGGGTTCGTCCACAACTCCATCGCCGCGGATGTGCTGGGCCCCCAGGCCGCGCGGCGTTACCTGCCGCTGCTCGCCACCATCTTCTTCACCGTGCTCGGAATGAACATCACGGGGATCGTTCCCCTGCTCAACGTCGCGTCGACGTCGCTGGTGGCGATGCCTGCGCTCCTGGCCATCGTCTCCTTCATCGCCTTCGTGTGGGCCGGGATCCAGACACACGGTGCAAAGGGATACTTCTCGTCTGCCCTGTTTCCCAAGGGCCCACCGACGTTCATCTACGTCATCCTCACGCCCATTGAGTTCCTCTCGACCTTCATCTTGCGCCCCGTCACGCTGACCATCCGTCTGATGGCCAACATGATTTCCGGGCACTTCCTGCTGGTCGCGTTCTTCTCCATGACCAACTACCTGCTCATCGAGGCCACGGGTGTCATGAAGGGTGTCTCCGTGCTCTCCTTCGGTGCGGCGCTCGCGTTCACGGCTTTCGAGATCTTCATCGCTGCACTGCAGGCCTACATCTTCACCCTTCTGACGACCGTATACATCTCTCTCGCCCGTGAATCGCACTGAAGAAATCACGGGGCGGATCAACGAAAGGACCAGACGTGAACACACTCGCTGAGGTAGGCGGCAATCTTGCCACCATCGGTTACGGCGTCGCCGCCATCGGCCCGGCCATCGGCATCGGCCTCCTCGTGGCCAAGACTCAAGAGGCGACCGCCCGCCAGCCCGAGGTCTCCGGGCTGTTGCGCGTCAACATGTTCATCGGAGCCGCCCTTGTCGAGGCGCTGGGCCTGATCGGCCTCGTGGCTGGGTTCCTCTTCACGTGATGATCACCGCGTCGGGCACACCTGAGGGGATCGGACTGTTCATCCCCCCGTTGTACGAGGTCATCCTGTCGCTGCTCTGCCTGGCGGTGATCGCGTTCGTCGTGGTCACCAAGGTGGTTCCCACGTACCTGAAGGTCCTGGACGAGCGGACGGAAAAGATCGAAGGCGGCCTTCGCCGGGCGGCAGAGGCGGAGTCTCAGATCGCCGCCGAGCGTGCCCGTGCCGCCGCTCAGATCGCCGATGCCACCGCTCGTGCCGCGCGTGCCCGTGACGAGGCGCGTGAGGACGCTGCTGCGATTGTCGCCGAGGCCCGCCGGACGGCGAGCGTCGAGGCTGAGAGGATTCTGGGCGCCGCACAGGCCCAAATCGCCGCGGACACCAAGGCCGCCGAGTTGGCTCTGCGCGCCGATGTCGGAGCTCTGGCCACCCAACTGGCCGAACGGATCGTGGGTGAGACGTTAAAGGATTCCGCCGTCGCCTCGCGCGTGGTCGACCGATTCTTGGATGAGCTGGCCGCCGCTGAGGTGCCGACCGGGGGTGGCAAGGTCTGATGCGTGGCGCATCCCTCGCCTCCCTGACCACCGCCCGAGCCGCGCTGGGCCGCGAATTGGCCGGAGCGGCATCGTCCGCTGTGTTTGTGCGCGCGGGCGAGTTGTTCGCGGTGGTCGATGCGGTGGATGCGAACTCGGCGGTCCTGCGGGCGCTGGCCAACCCCAACCGGCCGGCGGGTGCGAAGCGCGCCATGGTCACCGCCATGATGGTCGGCCACGACCAAGCGGCGGCGGCCTTCGTGGCCGATCTGGCGGCATCACGCTGGTCCCACGACCCCGACCTTTCCGAAGCGATCGAACGCCTGGGCGTCGAGGCGACGCTGATCGCCATCGGCCCACCGGACGCCCTGGAGAGCTTCGAAGACGACCTGTTCGCCGTGGAGCGTTTCCTCGCTGCCCATCGGGACGTGGTGGTCGCTCTCGCGGACGCCGATGCCGATGCCGCCGCCCGCATCGCCCTCGCCCGCCGCCTGTGGGCGCAGGACCTTGCGCCCACCACGATGATGCTGGTGGAACGCGCGGTGCGCGCGCCTCGTGGACGTCCGCTCATCGCGTCACTGATGCTGCTCGCCGAGCTGTCGGCCGAGCGGCGCGGCCGGATGGTGGCGAGCGTGGTCAGCGCCACCGCGTTGACTGGCGCTCAGCGGGACCGGTTGGCCACGATCCTTGCCGGTGCGTACGGACATCCCGTTCGCCTCGACGCGTCGGTCGATCCCACGGTGATGGGTGGGATGCGGGTCACGATCGGCTCCGACCTGCTCGATGCCACGGTGTTGGCCCGCTTTGTCTCGCTGCGGCGGGCCATCGCTTCATAGGAAGAAAGGACACGTGGACCCATGGCCGAATTGACGATCCGCCCCGAGGCAATCCGCTCGGCGCTCGATGCGTTCGTTGCCGACTACGAGGTGCCCAGCGCCCAGGCAGAAGAGGTCGGGCGTGTCACCCTGGCGGGTGACGGCATCGCCCACGTCGAAGGGCTCGCCGGGGCGATGGCGAACGAGCTGTTGATCTTCGCCGATGGCACCCTTGGGCTCGCCCAGAACCTCGACGTCCGCGAGATCGGCGTGGTGGTGCTCGGGGAGTTTGCAGGCATCGAGGAAGGCCAGGAGGTGCGCCGGACCGGCGAGGTGCTGTCCGTTCCCATCGGCGATGGCTACCTGGGCCGCGTGGTGGACCCTCTGGGCAATCCCCTCGACGGCTTGGGTGAGGTGCTGAGTGAGGGCCGCCGGGCTCTGGAGCTCCAGGCGCCGACGGTGATGCAGCGTCAGTCGGTCCACGAGCCGCTTCAGACCGGCCTCAAGGCCGTGGATGCGATGATCCCCATCGGCCGGGGCCAACGTCAGCTCATCATCGGGGATCGCGGAACGGGCAAGACGGCCATTGCGACCGACACGATGATCAACCAGAAGGCCAACTGGGATTCTGGCGATCCGGCGCGTCAGGTCCGGTGCATCTACGTAGCGATTGGTCAGAAGGGATCGACCATTGCCGCCGTCCGCGGGGCGTTGGCGGATGCTGGCGCGTTGGAGTACACGACCATCGTCGCCGCCCCGGCCTCGGACCCGGCCGGGTTCAAGTACCTCGCCCCCTATACGGGCTCGGCGATCGGGCAGCACTGGATGTACCAGGGCAAACACGTCCTCATCGTGTTCGACGATCTGTCCAAGCAGGCCGAGGCCTATCGCGCCGTTTCCCTCCTGCTGCGCCGGCCTCCAGGCCGCGAGGCGTACCCGGGCGACGTGTTCTACCTCCATTCCCGGCTCCTTGAGCGTTGCGCCAAGCTCTCTGACGAGATGGGCGGCGGGTCCATGACGGGTCTTCCGATCATCGAGACCAAGGCGAACGACGTCTCCGCCTACATCCCCACCAACGTCATCTCCATCACCGATGGGCAGATCTTCTTGCAGTCCGACCTGTTCAACGCCAACCAGCGCCCGGCCGTGGACGTGGGCATTTCCGTGTCGCGTGTGGGCGGGTCCGCCCAGGTCAAGGCGATGAAGAAGGTGGCGGGGACCTTGAAGATCGATCTCGCCCAGTACCGGTCGCTGGAGGCTTTCGCCATGTTTGCCTCCGACCTGGATGCGGCGAGCCGTCAGCAGCTCACCCGCGGCGCACGTCTCATGGAGTTGCTGAAGCAACCTCAATACCAGCCGTACTCGGTGCCTCGGCAGGTGGTGTCGATTTGGGCCGGGTCCCAGGGGTATCTCGACGCCATCCCGCTCGATCAGGTCACGCGTTACGAGGATGAGTTTCTCGACTACGTGGCGCGTCATACGGAGGTGATGGACGCCATCGGCGGCACTGGGGACTTGTCCGCCGAGACTCTCGCCGCCCTGACCGAGGCGACCGAACGGTTCACCGCCCAATTCAAGGTCGCCATCGGGATAGCGCCGAATGGCGAGGACACCGACGATGGCGCACCTGACGTCGCGCAGGAACAGATCGTCGTGCGCAAGCGAGGCTGAACGGTGGCCGGATCTCAACGCGCCTATCGCGGGCGCATCTCCTCGACATCGGCCCTGAAAAAGATCTTCAGGGCGATGGAACTGATCGCCGCCTCGCGGATCAGCAAGGCGCGTGACGCGGCGCACGCCTCCGAGCCGTACACCCAGGCGTTGACCAGAGCCGTCTCCGCCGTGGCCACCCACGTGGGTACGGGGATCGAGCACCCCCTGCTTTCCGAGCGCGACGATACGGATCAGGTGGCAGTCCTGGTGCTCACGGCCGATCGAGGGATGGCCGGCGCCTACAACGCCAGTGTGCTGCGCGAGGCCGAGCGCCTGATGGCCACGTTGGCTGGCGAGGGCAAACAGGTGGAGCTGTTCGTGGTGGGACGGCGCGGTATCGGCTATTTCGACTTCCGGCGCACGGCGATGGTCCGCACGTGGCAGGGCGAATCCGACGCACCGACCCAGGATCTGGCCGGGGAACTCGCCGATGCGATGCTAGAACGGTTTACGGCATCCGCGGGCGCGGGCGGTGTCCGCGAAATCCACGTGGTGTACACCCATTTCCGGTCGATGGTCTCCCAGGTTCCCCGGGTCATCCGCATGCTGCCACTCGAAGTGGTCGAGGGCGTGGTCGAGGCCGATCAGCTCTTTCCGCTGTATGCCTTCGAACCGGACACCGCCGAGGTCCTCGGCACTCTCCTGCCGCGATACATCCGTGCCCGCCTGTGGGACTGCCTGCTCCAGGCCGCGGCTAGCGAGTTGGCCGCGCGCCAGCAGGCGATGCACACGGCGACGGAGAACGCCGAGGAACTCATCCGCACTTTCACGCGCCTGGCCAATCAGGCCCGGCAGGCCGAGATCACCCAAGAAATCTCCGAAATCGTCTCCGGCGCCGACGCTTTGGCTGGAGCCGGGCACTAGACGTCACACCGACAAGAAAGCGAGCACCATCTCATGACGACGACCAGCCCCGAAAGCAAGACGGCCGGCGGCCAGGGGCCCGGCACCGGCCGGGTGGCGCGTGTGATTGGACCGGTGGTCGATGTCGAATTCCCCGGTGACGCCATCCCTGAGATCTACAACGCTCTCCGGGTCGAGGTGGACCTGTCGGGCCAAGGCGAGGGCGAGTCCGCGGTGACCATCACGCTGGAGGTGGAGCAGCATCTCGGGGACAACCTGGTGCGCACGGTGGCACTCAAGCCGACCGATGGACTGGTACGCGGTGCGCCGGTGGTGGACACCGGGAAGTCGATCGCGGTGCCCGTCGGGGACGTGACCAAGGGTCACGTGTTCAATGTGACCGGCGAGTGCCTCAATCTGAAGCCGGGCGAACGCCTGGAGGTCTCCGAGCGATGGGGGATCCACCGCGATCCGCCATCGTTCGATGCGTTGGAGGCCAGGACCCAGATGTTCGAAACCGGCATCAAGGTGATCGACCTGCTCACGCCCTACGTCCAGGGCGGCAAGATCGGGTTGTTCGGGGGCGCCGGGGTGGGCAAGACCGTGCTGATCCAGGAGATGATCTACCGGGTCGCAAACGAGCACGAGGGTGTGTCGGTGTTTGCCGGGGTGGGGGAGCGGACCCGCGAGGGCAACGATCTGATCGCGGAGATGACCGAGTCCGGCGTGATTGCGCAGACGGCCTTGGTGTTCGGCCAGATGGATGAGCCGCCGGGGACCCGGTTACGCGTCGCGCTGTCCGGGCTGACCATGGCGGAGTACTTCCGGGATGTTCAGAAGCAGGACGTGCTGCTGTTCATCGACAACATCTTCCGGTTCACCCAGGCGGGTTCTGAGGTGTCCACGCTGCTGGGTCGCATGCCCTCCGCGGTCGGGTACCAGCCCACGCTGGCCGATGAGATGGGTCAGCTCCAGGAGCGGATCACCTCCACGCGCGGCCACTCGATCACGTCGCTGCAGGCGATCTACGTGCCGGCGGACGACTACACCGATCCGGCCCCTGCCACCACCTTCGCCCACCTGGACGCCACCACCGAGCTGTCGCGCGATATCGCCTCGCGTGGCCTGTACCCTGCGGTGGATCCGTTGGCCTCGACGTCCCGGATCCTCGATCCTCGGTACGTGGGCGCGGATCACTACGCGACCGCGACGCGTGTCAAGGCGATCCTCCAGCGCAACAAGGAGTTGCAGGACATCATCGCGATCCTCGGCGTGGACGAGTTGAGCGAGGAGGACAAGATCGTGGTGGCACGGGCGCGGCGCATCCAGCAGTTCTTGTCCCAGAACACCTACATGGCCACGCAGTACACGGGTGTGGAGGGATCGACGGTGCCGCTCGCTGAGACCATCGACGCGTTCAGTCGGATCGCCGATGGCGAGTTCGATCACATCGCCGAGCAGGCCTTTTTCAACATCGGCGGCCTGGAGGACTTGGACCGCAGCTGGGCGCGCATCCGTGCCCAGCTCGGGGAGTAGGGGGACGCCGATGGCCGAGGGTTCCTTGCGGGTCGAGATCGTTGACCAGGCCGCGCCGGTGTGGTCCGGTCGGGCTGCCTTTGTCACGGTGCCCACCCCGGAGGGCTCGATCGGTGTCTACCCGCGTCACCAGCCCTTGTTGTCTGTTCTCGGCACGGGTGAGGTCCGTGTCCAATCCGACGATGGCGCCTGGTTGCGTGCCACCGTCAACGGCGGCTTCGTCTCGGTCGACTCCGACGTGGTCACCATCGTCACCGACAAGGGCGAGTTGGTGGGTTAAGCCACGGCCCGCGTGCGTGGCATGCGGATAGTAGCGGCGCGCCGGTCAATCTCATCCGGGCAGTGATCGGCCCCTGGGCCCGTCACTGGTCCGGCGGATGGGGGAGGATGGTCCCCACGGGCGGTGGGGCGCCGTCCGGGTGGTGGTTGGGGGCAGCCATGCCAAGGGCATTGACGTTGTGTGTCGCTATGGGGTTGGCGCTGGGGGTGATCGGATCGCCGCCGGCGGCGGCAGGGGACGACGACGGCGCAGTAGCGGCTGGGGTGCACCGCGCCGCCGCGGACTGCGCGGAGGTCAAGTGCGTCGCGTTGACCTTCGATGACGGCCCGAGTAGGTACACGGAGCGATACCTGAAGATCTTGAAGCGCCACGGTGCGGTGGCGACGTTCTTTGTGATCGGTTCGCAGGTGTCGGGCCGCGCGTCGACGTTGGTCACAATGGCTGCCCAGGGCAACGAGATCGCGTCCCACACGTGGAGCCATCCGGCGCTGACCTCGCTGAGTGGCGGGCAGATCCGCCAACAGGTGGAGCGCACGGCGCGTCAGGTGGCCAAGATCACAGGCAAGCGACCCTCCCTGCTGCGTCCGCCTTACGGTTCAGTCAATGGCCGCGTACTTGCGGCGCTGGGTGAGGCGGATGTGGCGGCCATCATGTGGGATGTGGACACCCGCGACTGGCAGTCGCGCAGTCCGAGCGCCGTGTTCGGCCACATCAAGCGCGAGACCCACCGGGGCTCGATCATCCTCATGCACGATCTCCATCGCGCCTCGGCGGATGCTCTGGAGCGGATCATCCACTATCTGGATAAGCGGGGCTACACGCTCGTCACCGTCACGGATCTCCTGGGCGGCACAGTGAAGCCCGGCAAGGCCTACTACTCTGGGCGCCGCTGACGAGGGGCACCACCACCCCACTGGATCCTTCAAGCCAGTGACTGAGATCCCTTCAAAACCGTGATCGGCCGGTAGTCCCGGGCCATGGCACCGTACCGACCGCGTTTGATCGACTCGAGGATTGAGCGCAAGCTCCGCTCGTCGGGTGGAGTCCTGATCCGCGGAGCGCGACAGGCCGGCAAGACCACCACGGCGTTGCGGCATGCAGCCAGCGCCGCCCGGCTTGATGAACCGAGTTCGCGCCGCCTGACCGAGGTGGAACCTGCTGCGATTCTCGACTGTGCCACCCCTCGGCTCATCGATGAGTGGCAGATGGTCCCCGACGTGTGGAATGTGGTGCGCCACGAGATCGACGCCCGGCAAACTAAGGGTCAGTTCATCTTGACGGGTTCGGCGATAACGCTGGGTGAATTCTGACCCCTCGGCGGTGGCGTGGTGTTACCAGGTGGTGGGTTCCCACGGTGGGATGGCGGGCGTGGGCGGTTCGACGCGGTAGATGCGGCCCTGGGGTGAGGTGACGGTGAGGATGCCAGTGTGGGTGTTGCGGGTCCAGTCCCATCCAGCGAAGG
>JAISBQ010000068.1 GCA_031266115.1 Bifidobacteriaceae bacterium | reverse complement strand
CCGGTGACTTGGCTGGAGATGGTCCGGCACACGCTGGCCACCCTGGGGCCCAAGGTCCAGGCCACTCGAATGGTCGCCGAATATGTCGAACGGTTGTACGCCCCAGCGGCGTCTTTGGGGCGACGACTGGCAGCGGATTCGCTGGCGGGGGCCAAGGAGCTGGCCGCCTGGAAGCAAAAGGTCCGCGCCCAGTGGCCCGCCGTGCGGGTGGAGCACGTCGAATCGGGCGGGGTCGGGGACGTGGCGCACGTCGGCGACGTCATCACCATCACGGCCTACGTCTCGCTGGGGGAGTTGACCGCGACGGACGTGGACGTCCAGGTCGCCTACGGCCACGCCACCGAGGGCGACGCGCTCAAGAAGGGCTACCAGATCGAGTCGTTGGGGTTGGCGCAATCGCACGACGAGGGCCGCTTCTCCTTCACGGGGAGCGTCTCGCTGGGCCGTTCCGGGCCGTTCGGCTACACCGTCCGGGTGGTGCCCAAGAATCCCCTCCTGGTGACCTGCGCCGACCTGGGGTTGATCGCGTCGGCTTCCTGACCGGCCGGCCCGGGTCCGGGAGGTTGGGCCTCCTTGCTGCGGGCTGCCGGCCTTTCGCCGGGAGACGGCTGAGCGGCATCGCGCGCCGTGTTGGCCCAGCACTATGCACGATGCCGCCGACCCGGCTCCGATGGGCGTCGCGGCGCCGCCTGCCCTGGGTCGGGATTTCGGACCATAGTCCCTGGCGGGAGGCCGTGGGCGCTCCCCGACTGGAGCGCCCGTCGGCGGCTCGGGTGGGGCGCGTCATGCGGTGCCTGTCCCGGGCCGAGCGCGTTTGTCGGCGTCGAGTTGACTGGTTGCCGGGCGGCCCGGCGTGGCGCATTTGGCGAACCGGCGAAGACGCGCTAATGTTCCGTCAGGCGGAGAACGGACCCAACGGGGAGTGTCCTTAGCTCTCACGCTCGGTTCAGGCATTGGAGCCCCCGGTACTGGTCTGCCGCACGTCGGCCAGTGGCGGCACCGACAAGTTAGCTTAGACGTGCAGCAGGAGTGTGATCTGTGATCAGGCAACGGAGCCGCATATTGGCGGCAATTGGCACATGTGGATTGGTCGGAACGGTCTTGGTGGGCGCGCCTGTGGCGGTGGCCGCAGTGCACGCGGACGCCACGGTCGTGATCAACGAGATCTACGGGGGCGGCGGGAACAGCGGCGCTCAGTACAAGTCCGACTTCGTGGAGTTGTTCAACAAGTCCAGCGCCGACGTGTCGCTGGCGGGGTGGTCGCTGCAGTACGCCCCCGCTCCCGGTCCGTTCAGCACCGCGAACCAGGCCGTTCTGGCGTTAAGCGGGACGATTCCCGCCAACGATTACTTTCTCATCAAACTTGCGGATGGCAACGCGGGCAGCGTTGATTTGCCGACCCCGGACCTGACGGGCCCCATAGCGGTGGGTGCCTCGAATGGTAAGTTTGCGCTTGTCAAGGACTCGACCACGCCTCTGGGCACTTGCACTTTCGCTGGCGGCAGCTGCTCGCTCAAGGCCGAAGTGTTCGACTATGTAGGCTTCGGCACAGCCACCGATTACGCTGGTGCCGGACCGACGCCCGCTGCCAGTAACACGACCTCGGTTTCCCGCGACGCCAGCCACGCCAACACGGCTAACAACGCGGTTGACTTCTTGGCAGGCGCGCCCACTCCCATGGCCAGCGCGGACGCCGGGACTCCTCCGCCTCCACCTGGGGCCGCGACACCGGCCACCATCTCTGAGATTCAGGGCACCGGCGCCGCCTCTCCCAAAGTCGGCGAGAGCGTCGAGGTCAAGGGCTACGTCACCGCCGCCTATCCGACTGGCGGGCTGAACGGGTTCGTGATCCAGGAGAAGGACTCCGGAGGGACGGTCGGCAGCGGCTCCCAGGCGGTCTTCGTCTACGCGGGCTCCGCTCTCGCCTCCGCCATCCCGGCGATCGGCAGCTATGTCGAAGTCACCGGCGCCGTCAGCGAGTACAACGGTCTGACCGAGGTCAGCATCGCGGCAGCGGCCGATGTCCAGGTAGTGACCGCCGAAGGCGCGGCCCCGACCCCGGTGGTCGCGGATTGGCCCACCGATGACGCGGGCCGCGAAGCGCTCGAATCGATGCTCTATGAACCGGCTGACAGTTTCACGGTCACGAACACCTATGACACCAACTACTACGGGACGGTCGGGCTGGCCTACGGGGACGGGCCCTTGCTCCAACCGACCGAGATCTACCCGACGAGCGACACCGCTGGTGTCGCCGCGGTCAAGGCTGACAACGCGGCCAGGGCGGTGATCTTGGACGATGGCTCGTCCATGAACTTCAACAGTTCCGCGAACGCCCCGACCAACACTCCGACCTACCTCTCCAACACCGCTCCGGTGCGGGTCGGCGCCGAAGTCACATTCGATGACCCGGTGGTGGTGGACTACCGCAACAGCGCTTGGACGCTGAACCCGACTGCTCAGGTCGTCGGGCCAGCCAACGCGAACTCGCCGGTCACGTTCGCCAACACCCGCACTTCCGCGCCGGATTCGGTCGCAATTGCGGCTGGCGGCACACCGGACATCAAGGTCGCGTCCTTCAACGTGCTGAACTATTTCCCGACGACCGCCGCCACCTGGCCGGCCGGTTGCAGCAGCTACGACTCTCCGGCCACCAGCCAGCCCATCACGGCTGACACTTGCAGCGGCAACGGTCCGAGAGGCGCCTGGGACGCCGCCAATCTGGCGCGTCAAGAATCGAAGATCGTGTCCGCCATCAACGCCCTTGACGCTGATGTGGTCGGACTGATGGAAATCGAGAACTCCGTCACCCTGGGCCAGCCGGTCGATCACGGCGTGTCCACCCTGGTCGCCGCGCTCAACGCCGCCGCTGGATCGGCCACCTGGGCGTTCGTCGCCTCGCCGGCCGACCTGCCGCCCTCTTCGCTCCAAGACGTGATCACCACCGCCATCATCTACAAGCCCGCCGCGGTGACGCCGTTGGGCGCCTCGACGGCACTGGGCACGCAGTCCGGCACGGGCCAGGCGTTCTCGAACGCGCGCGAGCCGATCGCTCAGGCGTTCACCGTCAACAGCGGCAGTGATCCGTTCTTGTTCGTCGTCAACCATTTCAAGTCGAAGGGCTCTGGCGCCATCGACCCGAGCGCGCCGGATGAGGGCAACGCCAACCTCGACCGGGTGGCTCAGGCCAACGCTCTGGCGGCCTGGGTGGACGGCGACGTGTTGCCGCGCTACACCAGCCCCGTCGTGGCGGACGTTTTCTTAGCGGGCGACTTCAACGCCTACACGCAGGAGAAGCCGTTGTTGGCCTTGGCCCAGGCGGGGTACAGCGATGTGGAATTGGAGACGCACGGCGCCCAGCGCGAGTATTCGTATTCGTTCGGCGGCCTGAGCGGATCCTTAGACCACATCCTGGCCAATGACAGCGCTCTCGACCGCGTCACCGGCACCGATGTCTGGAACATCAACTCGCCGGAATCGATCGCCCTGGAGTACTCCCGTTACCTCTATTCGGCGACGGACTTCTACGCGGCCGGACCGTTCCGCTCGTCTGACCACGACCCGGTCGTGGTGGGGCTGACCGGCGGGGCCGGGGCACCCGCGACCACGGCGACCGTGCAAATCTTGAATGTCAACGACTTCCACGGCCGGATCAACGATTCGACCGTCAAGTTCGCAGGCACCATTGAGAAGCTGCGGGCTCAGGTCGGTGATGCCAACACTCTGTTCTTGTCGGCTGGCGACAACGTGGGCGCTTCCCTGTTCGCGTCCGCCATTCAGAACGACAAGCCGACCGTGGACGTGTTGAACGCGCTCGAGCTGGCCGTCTCGGCGGTCGGCAACCACGAGTTCGACAAGGGCATGGACTTCCTTCAGTCCCAGACCATGGACTGGGCGGACTTCGACTACCTGGGCGCCAACGTCTACCGGAACGGCGCGCCAGCGCTCAATGAGTACGCCATCTTCACAGTCGACGGAGTCAGGGTAGCCGTGATCGGGGTGGTCACCCAGGAGACGCCGACCCTGGTCACACCGACTGGAGTGGCAGGCCTGGAGTTCCGGGACGAGGTGGACGAGTTGAACCGCGTCGCCGCGTACCTGAAGGCCAACGACCTGGTTGACGTGATCGTGGCCGAATACCACGACGGCTCGCCGGACGGCATCGACGTCGGTGCGACCCTGGAGGAGGAAGTCGGCCTGTCCGCGACCTTCAACCGGATCGTGAATTCGACCTCGGCGGACGTGGACGTCATCTTCACCGGCCACACCCACAAGCTCTACGCTTGGGACGGGCCGGTACCCGGCCAGCCGGGCAAGACCCGGCCGGTGGTGCAGACCGGCTCGTACGGCGCGAATGTTGGCCAGGTGGTTCTGACCATCGACCGCGGCACCTTCGAGGTGACCGCCTACACGGCCGGCAATGTCGCGACCTCCTCCACCACGGAGTCCGATGCCGACCTGGCGGCGGCCTATCCACGCGTCGCGGCGGTCCAACAACTGGTTGACTCCGCCTTGGCCAACGCGACCGCCGTCGGCTCCGAGCCGGTCGGTAAAATCGCGGCCGACATCACGACCGCCTATTCGGCCGGCGAGTATGTCGACGGCGTCTACACCGGCGCCAACCGCGACGACCGCGCGGAGGCTTCGACCCTGGGCACCATGGTCGCCAACTCGTTGCGCGACTCGCTGAAGGACCTGCCCGTGGGCGCGGACTTCGGGGTCACCAATCCGGGTGGACTGCGGGTGGATCTGCTCCACGGGGCTGATGGCACCGTGACGTTCGCCCAGGCCAAGTCGGTGCTGCCGTTCGACAACACGCTGGCTTCGGTGTCGCTGACCGGCGCGCAAGTGGTCACGATGTTGGAGCAACAGTGGCAGCGCGACGCCGCTGGCAACTTGCCGTCACGGCCGTACCTGCAACTGGGCCTTTCGGATGACATCAATTACACCTACACGGAGGCGGACGCGACCTGCACAGACGCGTCGAGCAACCAGGTGGATTGCACCGAGGGAACCATCACCTCGGTCACCATCAAAGGCGAGCCGTTGGAATTGGACCGGGTCTACCGGATCGCCACCTTCAGCTTCTTGGCCGCGGGCGGGGACAACTTCTGGGTGTTCGCGGAGGCTGCCTCGATGGCGGACACTGGGCTGTTGGATTGGGAGGCCTTCGCCAACTACCTCGGCGCCAACGCCGCAGGCGAAGGACTGGCGCCCGACTACCGCCGCGCTGGCGTGAGGGTTGAAGGTCTGCCCGATGAGTTCACCGAGGGCGACGCGCTGACGCTCGACGTGTCGAAGCTGAACGTGCCGTCCCTGGGCGCTCCGGCCAACACCATGCTGGAAGCGTTCCTGGGTGGGACCTCGTTGGGTCAGTTCGCCATTGCTGACGGCGCTGCTTCGGTGGCCATCACTTTGCCCGCCGGAATCAGCGGTGAACAAGTGCTGACGTTGGTGGCGCAGCCGACCGGAACCCTGGTGACGATCCCGCTGACGATCGAGCCCGGCGCGGGCGAGGAGCCGACCGACGAGCCGACCGACAAGCCGACCGACAAGCCGACTCCGGGCTCGACGGCGGGGGCTGGCACGCTGCCAGTGACCGGCGCGTCAGGCCTGTCACAGGTGGTCGGCTTGGCGCTGCTGGTCATACTGGCGGGTGCTACCCTGGCGGCCCGACGGAGGCGGTTGGCTAGCTGAAATCCGATCTCTTGCTTCGCGCGGCCCGGCCGGTACGGGCGGGCCGCGCGTAGCAAGGCCGCGGCCCTCGCGTTCGCCCCGGGTCGGCACGGGAGTTCGGGCAGGCGAACCACAAGTGGGGG
>JAISBQ010000059.1 GCA_031266115.1 Bifidobacteriaceae bacterium | reverse complement strand
CGGGCTCACAGTGCTGCGCATCATCAACGAGCCCACCGCCGCGGCACTCGCCTACGGACTGGACAAGTCCAAGAAGGACGAGCTGATCCTCGTCTTCGACCTGGGCGGCGGCACCTTCGACGTCTCCCTGCTGGAAGTCGGCAAGGAGGATGACGGCTTCTCGACCATCCAGGTCCGGGCCACCTCCGGCGACAACAAGCTGGGCGGCGACGACTGGGACGCGCGGATCGTGGACTGGCTCGTGGCGGAGGTCAAGAAGAACAACGGCGTGGACCTGTCGAAGGATCGCATCGCGTTGCAGCGCCTCCGGGAGAGCGCCGAACAGGCCAAGAAGGAGCTCTCCACCGCGATGAGCACCACCATCTCCCTCCAATACCTCTCGATGACCGAGAACGGTCCCATCCACCTGGACGTCAAGCTCACCCGCGCCCAGTTCGAAGAAATGACCCGCGACCTGCTGGATCGCACCCGCCGGCCCTTCGAATCCGTGATCGCCGATGCCGGAATCAAGGTCGCGGACATCGACCACGTGATCCTGGTGGGCGGCTCCACGCGCATGCCAGCCGTCACCGAGGTCGTGAAATCGCTGACCGGCGGCAAAGAGCCCAACAAGGGCGTCAACCCGGACGAAGTGGTTGCCATCGGCGCCGCGCTCCAGGCCGGTGTCATCATGGGCGAACGCAAGGACGTCCTCCTCATCGACGTCACCCCGTTGTCCCTCGGCATCGAGACCAAGGGCGGGGTGATGACCAAGCTGATCGAGCGCAACACGGCTATCCCCACCAAGCGCTCGGAGGTCTTCTCCACGGCCGAGGACAACCAGCCGTCCGTGCTCATCCAGGTCTACCAAGGTGAGCGCGACTTTGCCCGCGACAACAAGGCGTTGGGTACGTTCGAGCTGACGGGCATCGCGCCCGCACCACGCGGCGTCCCGCAGATCGAGGTGACATTCGACATCGACGCCAACGGGATTGTCCACGTCTCCGCCAAGGACCGCGGCACCGGCAAGGAGCAGTCCATGACCATCACCGGCGGGTCCGCCCTGCCCAAGGATGAGATCGATCGCATGGTCCGCGACGCCGAGTCTCACGCCGCCGACGATCGCCGGCGCCGCGAGGAGGCCGAGGTCCGCAACGGCGCCGAGCAGCTCGTCTACACCGCCGAGAAGGCGCTTCGCGAGAACGAGGACAAGCTCTCCGACGACATCAAGTCCGAGGTGTCCACCGCCATCGGCGATCTCAAGACGGCTCTGGAAGGCACGGACGTCGACGCGGTCAAGACCAAGCAGCGGGCATTGTCCGAGAGCGTCCAGCGCATTGGCCAGGCGGTCTACGCCCAGCAAGCCGAGCAGGCCGCCCCCACGCCTGGGGCTGCGCCGGACGCAGGCGCGCCGTCGAGCGATGAGGACATCGTCGACGCCGAGATCATCGACGAGGACGAGGCCCAGTGACCCCCGCCAACCCCGCGCACGATGGCGGCCGGAACCACGCCGGTCAGGCGGCGGATCACACGGTGCCACCCGAACCCCCCGCCGCCGATGACGGTCAGCGCCCTCGCGGTCGCGTCGCGCCGGCCGCGTCACCGGACCCCGGCGCCGCGGCCGATGCTCACCACGCCGCAGAGGTGGGGGCTGGGCATCGGGTGGCCGGAACGGCATCGTCCGCGGAACCGGACCGGCTGGACGAGGCGATCGATGCCGCCGAGCAGGCACCCAGCGTGGCTGTCCTCGAAGGTGACGCCGTCATCGCGGCGGCCGAGCTGATCGCGGCGCGGGCCGAACTCGCCGAGCGCACCGAAGACCTCCAGCGCGCCCAGGCCGACTACGCCAACTACCGCAAGCGGGTCGATCGCGACCGCGCGGTCGCGGGAGACCTCGGCCGCGGTGAAGTCCTAGCCGCGCTGATCTCGACGCTCGACGACATCGATGCAGCGCGCACGGCCGGTGACCTCGCCGGACCATTCGCGGCGGTGGCGGAGAAGCTGGAAGCCACCGTGGGGCGGTTCGGGATGGAACGCTACGGCCAGGTGGGCGACCCGTTCGATCCGGCGATCCACGAGGCGTTGATGCATGAGGTCTCATCGGATGCCGTCGGGGGACCTACCGTGTCCCTGGTGATCCAGCCTGGCTACCGGATGGGTGAGCGAGTGATCCGGGCCGCGCGGGTTGGCGTGGTCGAGGCCGGATGATGCGCGGCGCGCTCGACCCTCGAGAAGGGTGGTGCCGTGGCTGGTCAAGACTGGTTTGAGAAGGACTTCTACGCGACCCTCGGGGTTCCCAAGGACGCCGATGCGGCGGCGATCAAGAAGGCCTATCGACGTTTGGCGCGCCAGCTCCACCCCGACGCCAATCCCGGTGATACCGCGTCCGAGGAACGGTTTAAAGATGTCGGTGAGGCCTATGCCGTCCTGTCGGATCCCGAGCAGCGCCAGCAGTACGACGCCGTGCGCGCGATGGCGGGTGGTGGCGCCCGCTTCGCGGCCGGGCCGAACGGTGCCGGCGGCGCGGGCGGGTTCGAAGACCTGTTCTCGGGGATGTTCGGCGGCGGGACGCGTGTGCGCTATTCCTCCGGCGGTGGGCTGAACCTGGACGATCTGTTGGGTGGCCTGGGCGGCATGGGCGGTGCCGGCGCGCATGGCGGCGCGGGGGGGTTCGGCCGGACTGCCGGGCCAGGCGGATTCGGTGGGGGCGGGGCCGGCGGGTTCGGCGGGTCGCGAAACGGCCGCGACATCCCCGCCTCGGCCACGCTGCCGTTCCGCCAGGCCACCCAGGGATCCACGGTCTCGCTCACCGTCGGTGACCGCGCCGTCACCGCGCGCATCCCCGCAGGAGTCGCCGATGGCGCCAAGATCCGCATCAAGGGCAAGGGCGAACCATCCCCAGCGGGCGGCGCGCCGGGCGACATCATCCTCACGGTCCACGTCACCCCGCACCCCGTCTTCACTCTCGACGGCGCCAACCTGCGCCTCACCGTCCCCGTCACATTCTCGGAAGCGACCCTCGGCGCCCGCATCGACGTGCCGACGCTGGATGGGGCGAAGGTGTCGGTAAGGGTTCCGGCGGGTACGCCATCGGGCAGGGTCTTGCGGGTCAAAGGCCGAGGTGTCGCCACCGCCAAACGCACGGGCGACCTCCTCATAACCGGTCAGGTTGCCGTTCCAGCCACGCTCACGGGCGAGGCGAAGGCGGCTGTTGACGCCTTCCGTGAAGACACCACAGGCACGGACCCCCGCGCGGACCTGTTCCGCCAGGCCGCGACATAGGCGACAGACGATGACGGAACGCGGGCCGTGCGGCAGCAGCTCCTCGGGGTGGTCAGGGATCGGCGCGACCGCTGCGCGGTGCCGGCGTTGGGCGGTGCAAGCGCGGGCCGGCGCGGCGGCGTTCACGGAGCGGACCGGCACGGACGTCGATCAGCGCAGGCGTGACCGGCACGGCGGCAGCGTTTGTGGGGCGGGTCGGGGGCGCGCGTGACTGACTCTCCGTCCGTTCCGATGGGCGCTGACGAAGCGCCGGTGTATGTGATCTCGGTGGCAGCGCGTCTAGCGGCGATGCACCCCCAGACGCTGCGCCAGTACGACAGGTTGGGACTGGTGGTGCCCGGGCGGGCGCGGGGTCGGGGTCGGCGCTATTCCCTGAGAGATGTCGCCGTACTGCGAGAGATCCAGCGTCTGTCCACCACCGAAGGGGTGAACCTGGCGGGTATCAAGCGCATCCTGGAGCTCGAAGCGGAGAATCGAGCGCTCCGGGTGATCGTCGGCCAACTGCGCGCCCAGGCCGAGGCCAACCGGCGGTTCTTCGCCGTGGGCCCCGAGGGCGAGGCGACCGCTCTCGCCCGTGGTCGCCGCCCAGCGCGCCGCGCCGACCGGGAGAGCGGGGGGGTCTCTTCGCGGGCGGTCATCGTCTGGCGCCCCCGGTAGGCCTCGGCCCGCGTCACCTCTCGCCGCAGAGCTGCCGAGATTGCGGAATTGCAGGCTCCAGGACCATGGGCACGCATCGAGATTGCGGAATAGCAGGCTTCCACCGCCCATGGGGGCCGTTTTCCGGCATCGTAGGCTGCTATTCCGCAATCTCGATTTGCCGGCACCCCCGTCGAACCTGCTATTCCGCAATCTCGATGTTCCCCCGCGCCAGACCCACGGGTCCCGGTTCAGGGCACATGCCCGCGCCTCGGCAGCACGGTGACCGGCGTAACGGGCACCTCCGCTGGGGCCGCGGGTCGCGCCACCCCCGGCATCGTCATTCCCCGACGCTGCGGGCGGCGTAGCATCGACGACGACGCGAATCGTCCAGGAGAAGGGGTGTCGTCGTGGTGAGTTGCTGGCGCAGGGACGGGTTGGTCGGCGCTCACGGAGTGGGCAGGTGGACGATGCCGTACCGCGCGATGGCCCGTCCCGTCACCGTGGCCGCGGCGTGCGCGATGCTCGTCGCGGGATGCACTCAAGGCAGCGCCCCCGATGTGGCGTCCACGAACGACATGCTGGCGTCGGGTACAGCGCAAAGCCCGACACCGGACGATGGCGAGGTGGCGCCGGCCGGGGGCGGGTCGGCATCGTCGGATTCGAGGGTCGCGGCCGACGCCTCACAGCGGGAGCGGGCCGAGGAGTTCTACTCGTGCCTCGTCGCCGCCGACATTGACGTCAGCATCGAGGACTACGACGACGATCAGGCAATTGTCCAGATCGAAGGCGACAATTCTTACGGCGTAACCAGCGACGGGACGGCGTGGGTAGGCCGCCAGGGGTTGTCGGAGGATTCCTTGACGCGCTTCAACGAGTTGCGCGAACGAGTCTGGGGCGATCGCCTGGTGATGGTCGAAGGCGAATCCACCGCGAATATGGACGAGGCCAGGATGATTGTCGGCGATGCCGACGTGACGGAGCCGTTCGAAGCCTGCCTGGCAGCGAGCGGGTACACCGTGCCGGAATGGTCGGAGCGCGATCCCGCCGAGCAACTCCTGTTCAGCCAGCGGATCGCCGACGCCGGCAACGCCTGGGCCGCCTGCGCGCGCGAGAACGGCGTCCCCACGGTGAAGGATGTGACGGCGTCATCGGACCCCGATTACACGCCGATGGTCCTCTTGCCAACCACCATCACCGCCGATCAACTGCGAGTGTTGGTCGAGGCCTGCCCCACGTTCGACCATGACGCCGAACTCGCGTACGCCGACCAGATGATGAGCGGCGACCTCAGCGCCGCCGAGCTGGCCGAATTGGAGTACCCCGCCAAGCCCGAGATCGGCTTCGACGCGCCCGGCTGGAATGGCGACCTCAACTCGGAGGAGGGGGTGGATCCGACCGTCGGCGATGACAAACGCCTGGCGGACCTCCAGGAGATCCTCCTGCGGCCATATTCCGACTTCCTCGAGCAGGAGGTCGGTGGCGTCGGGTAGCGGGGAGGGGACGCGGCGCGCTCATGGTGCTCCACACCACGCCTCGCAGCCCGCGAAGACACCTAGTGTCAGCCATACGCCTTGGGCGGCGTGCGGGGGAGGGTCGGGCGTTGCCCACACCCCGATCTGTAGTTACAATGTAGTTATGGATGAGTTGCGTTTCGAGTGGGACGACGACAAGGACGCGCTCAACCAGGCCAGACACCAGGTGTCATTCGAAGAAGCCCGCACGGTGTTCTTCGACCCGCACGGGCTGGTGATAGACGACCCGGACCATTCGATCACCGAGGTGCGGTTCATCATTGTGGGTCACTCCAGAGTGTTCAGGCTGCTGGTGGTGGCGCACTGCTACCGGCAAGCCGACACGGTGATCCGGATCATCTCGGCCAGGAAAGCGACCACACATGAATCCAAGACATACCAGGCAGGTGGAAGACGTGGCAGATGAACTGAGGGACGAGTACGACTTCACCGCCGCGAGGGCGAATCCGTACTCCAATCGGTTGAAGAAGCAGGTGACGATCCGTTTGGACGTGGATACCATCGCCTATTTCAAGGCACTCGCCGGGCAGACTGGCGTCCCGTACCAGAGTCTGATCAACCTGTACTTGGCCGACTGTGCCGCCAACCGACGCGAACTGGCCCTGACCTGGGCGTAAGCGCGGCCCAGTAGCAGATCAGACCGGGTGCCGCCTGGACGGGATGCTCGCGTCCGCCAGATGAACTCGACTCTGGGAGCGATGACGTTGGCGCGGGTTGTGGGTCTCCTCGCCTTCGGGCGAGACGTGGACCAATACCGCTTCCAGCACAAGGCTCGCGGCCTGGTACTCGGGTGAGCTGGTCTACTGGCGCGGAGGGGACGTCATCGTCGAGGAGGCTGCGCACACCACACATGGCGTCCATCGCATCGACGGCGAGGTTCTGCGCTTTCCGACGGCCCCAGCAGCCCAGATCTCGACACCTGGATGCGCGAAAGCTCGCGCTCGATGTTGACCACCGGACCGCCGGTGCGCCAAAGCTCACTCTCAATGACAGTGACGATGGCGGCGCCCGTCACGCGCTTCGGTCCGCCCTTGGCGATGGCCGGTGGTCCGCGGTCGGTGGATCCCTCGGGTGACGCCAGAACTCTGCCACTGACCGAGTCAGTGCGCTCGGCTGGTCGTTCATTGGAGCGAACCACCCCGTGCCGCTGAGGACCTCGCGCCGGTCGGACCGTGCTCAGGTATGGTGTGTCGCAACGTTTCGCCCTGACTGCGCCGTCCCTGGAGAGATCCGTGCCCGTCCCCGCTCCCCTCCCCCAGTGGCTCCTCGACAGCAACGCGGAGGTCCTGGTCGAACTTAAGGATGCCGCCCGGGACCAGAGCCTCGTCCCGTTTGTCGGCGCGGGTATGTCCAAACCTATCTTTCCTCTGTGGCAAGAAGTGCTGGAGAAGCTGATCAAGACTTGCCTACCGTGGGATGAAGCGCGGAAAGGGGAGGTACATGACATGATCGCCACCTTCAAACTCGAGGAAGCGGCTTCACTTCTTGAAGAGGGGAGTACAAGGCTCAGGGGCGCGGTTTATGACGAATTCAGCAACTCGCGGATCACTGCAGCAAGACTCGATTCTATGCCGGTTCGACTTCTTCCCAAGCTATTCGCCGGACCAGTCGTAACTACGAACTTCGACAGAGTGATCGAATGGGCCTATCAAGGGCGTCTCGAACCCGTTATTCCGCCGTTTGGCGAAGAAAGGCCGGCTCAAACCCGCGCCGTCGAACTAGGAGAAGCCGGTTACTTGATAAAGATTCACGGCTGCGTCTCTCGCGAATGTGAGATGGTATTCACCAAGGAGGATTACGATAACGCCTATGGCGAGGATTTCAAAGGCGCAGGCGCTCTCTATCTCAGAACGTTGTTGGTGGGGCATCGCATGCTGTTTCTTGGTTGCGGCCTACGCAGAGACCGCACGCTCGACCTCGCCAGCCACATCGCGCCGGGCCGCCGCGGTCAACGTGACCATTTCGCTGTGGTCGAGGCACCCGAGGAACCGGACAGCGAGGACTTTAGAGACTGGTGGACTCGTCTGTACGATGCTGGAATTGGTTCGTACTGGTACCCACACGGCGCCCATGAACGGGTCGAACAGATTCTGAAGTACCTCTTGAATGGCGGTGAGCCGCCCACTGACAACAGACCTCCCGACCACAAGCCTCCCGACCACGAGAGTGGCACCTCCTCCACGAGACAACCTGTGAATCCCGCGCCGATATCAGATGTCAGCGCCGAGGCGCCAGGGACCACTTCCCGAAACGCCACCGGGGTCTCAGCCCAAAACGCACCGGATAGCGATGGCACAGACTCCACGATAATCACCAACTCGTGGGTTGCCAGCGGCCAGACCTTCTATATTCACGGAGATGGCAACCGGATCGCGATCCCCTCTGCGGCTGGTGACATACCGTCGCCGGATCCGAACACGGAAGCTTCGGCTGCGGGGCCCGAACTCGCGAGCGAACCAGAGCGAGGAGCACTCACCCCGAACCTGATGCCGCCGTCATCCAACCGTGGGGTCAAGGATCCCGTTCTGCCCGGCGGGGCGCCACCGAGTGTCGTGCTGCCTCCGGCTCCCACCACCTTCATCGGGCGTGACATTGAGCTGAAGAGCCTGACGAAGGCGTTGGCCACAGGGGGAGGAGCAGCGCTGGTCGGCACCGGCGGCATCGGAAAGACCACCCTCGCCCAGGAGTACGTCCGTCTCGCCCAGAAGCGTGTCGACGGTAGCCCGCCCAAGTACTCATGGATCTGGTGGCTCGACGCATCAACCGAAGGCGCACTCGCGGGCAGCCTCGCCGAAGAGGGTCGAGGCGCCCTGAGCGCGAGCGGTGCCGCTGGCGTCTCGTTGGTGACCGATGCCGACGCGGAGGCACACGCCCGCCGGCTCTTGCGAAACCACTCCCGCTGGCTCGTGGTGCTCGATGGAGCAGCTAGCGTGACCGTGGTTCACAACGCGATGACCGGGGCATCCGCTGGCACATTCCTCGTCACCACGCGAGAGAGGCTAAATTGGCAGGACATCGGCGTGGCCCCCACTGATGTCCCCCCCCTGAGCGTGGGTGATGCCGTCGACCTGCTCATCGCCAGGGCAAGGCCCCCATCGTTGGATGGATGGGAGACGACGGGACCTGCCGGCGATCTGGTCGCCGAGTTGGGCTGTTTGCCGTTGGCCGTAGCACAGGTTGGGGCATTGCTCCACTTGGACGGAGAAAGAGACCCATCGACAATGCTCGCCCGATGGCGGAAGAATCCGGCGCCATTCCTCGACGCGACGCCGGGTACATCATCGGAGCGGACGATGGCGCACATCTGGGATCTGTCCATCGCTCGCCTCGAGCAACACGATCCTTCTGCGGTGCAACTTCTGTCGATCCTCGGTTGGCTTGGGCCACCTGAGGGGATACCCAAGGCGCTGCTCAACTCATTGCCGGTGGGCATGTTTTCCGATGGCCCCGGAACGCCCCTGCGAGCAGCGGCATCGGCCAGCCTCCTCACCATGCGCGCTGACCTCATCACCGTCCACCCGGTCTTGCACCGGGTGCTGCGAATCGCCGATGAAACAGTGCCGCAACGCAGGGGCCACCGGGTGGATGAGGCCCGTGCGACCGCGGCGAAGATGCTGCGCCAGGCGCTCGGCGACGCCGACCCGTCCGACCCCGTTACCTGGCCAACCATCCGTCCCCTTGTTGAATCGGTAGGGCTCCTCATCACCCACGGCACCTCAGGGCAAGACGAGGACGCTTCCTATGTCGTTCGAAAGGTCGGCGAGTTCCTGTCAGAGCAGGGGTCGTACCAACGTGCCGTCGCACTGTTCGAGTGGAACCTGGAACGCGCCCAAGAGGCAACCAAGCCGAATCTCCCCGACATCCTCACCGCCCGCCACGATCTCGCTGAAACGCTTGTGGACCGCCGCGGACGAGGGGACTTGGATAGGGCCATCGACCTACTCGAGTCGGTCTTCGGGGACCGCGAGCGCATCCTCTCCACTAACGCCCCCGAAACCCTCGCCGCTCGCCAACACCTCGCTAGGGCACTTGCGAAGCGTGGGGGGCAGAGCGATCAAGACAGGGCGATCGACCTGTTCAGGGGAGTTGTCGCGAGTCGCTCGCGCACGCTTCCTGCCAACGATTCTGACGCCCTGACCGCCCGGCATGACCTTGCGTGGGCGCTTGTCAAGCGTCACGAGCAGAGAGACCGAGACGAAGCAGTCGAGCTTAGCCAGATGGTTCTTGCAGCCTGCGAGCGCACCCTCGGCACTGATCACCCCCGCACGCTCTCCTTCCGTCACACCTATGCGTGGGCCTTGAGAGAGCATCGCGAGCCGGGAGATCTAGATGAGTCCGTCCGCCTTTACCAGTCAGTTCTTAATGACAAAGAACGCATATTGGGTACCGACCATCCCCGCACCCTTGCCACCCGCCACAATCTCGGTCAGGCACTTGTGGATCGTCGCGGAGAGGGCGATCTGCAGAAGGCTATCGACCTGTACGAAGGAGTTTTTGCAGGTCGTAGGCGCATCCTCACGACCTACCATCCCCGCACCCTTGCCACCCGCCACGATCTCGCTTGGGCGCTCAAAGAGCGCGGCAAGCCGGGGGACTTGGCTACCGCCATCGACCTGTTCCAGTCAGTTCTCACCGATCGCGAACGCGTCCTAGGCCCCGACCATGCCGACACTCTCACCACCCGCCACGATCTCGCTTGGGCGCTCAAAGAGCGCGGCAAGCCGGGGGACTTGGCTACCGCCATCGACCTGTTCCAGTCAGTTCTCACCGACCGGGAACGCGTCCTAGGCCCCGACCACATCGACACCCTCACCACCCGCAACAACCTCGCCTGGGCGCTCAAACAGCGAGGCGGGTCGGGGGACCTCGCCCACGCCATCACCCTGTACGAGTCCGTTCTCACCGACCGGGAACGCATCCTGAGCCGAGACCACCCCTCTACTCTTGTCACCCGCAACAACCTTGCTTGGGCGCTTGAAGAGCGTCGAGGACCGGGAGACCTGGCCCACGCCATCGCCCTGTTCGAGTCAGTTCTCACAGACAGAGAGCGCGTTCTAGACCCCGGCCACCCTCACACTCTCGCCGCTCGCCACAACCTCGCCCAAGCGCTCTGGCAGCGTGGCGGGCGAGGGGACCTGGAAACCGCGATTGACTTGTTCCGGTCGGTTCTCACCGACCGAGAGCGAATACTTGGCCGAGACCACCCCTCTACTCTTGTCACCCGCAACGACCTCGCCTGGGCGCTTGAAGAGCGCAGAGAGCCGGGAGACTTGACCAACGCCATCGCCCTATTCAAATCGGTTCTCACAGACCGCGAGCGCATCCTGGGCACCGACCACCCTGACACTCTCACCACCCGCAACAACCTCGCCTGGGCGCTTGAACGGCGTGGAGGGCCGGAGGACTTGGCTACCGCCATCGACCTGTTCGAATCAGTTCTCACAGATCGGGAGCTTGTCCTGGACCCCGACCACCCGCACACTCTGACCGCACGCCACAACGTCGCCCAAGCGCTCGGGCACCGTGGGGGGCGTGGAGACCGGGACGCCGCCATCGCCCTGTACCGGTTGGTTCTCGCAGACCGGGAGCGTGTCCTCGGCCCCGACCACCCCGACACCCGCACCACCCGCAACAACCTCGCTGAGGCGCTCAAGAAGCCCCACTGACGGTGAGGGCTGGCCAGCGCGTAGCCGGCCGAAGCCGGTCCATGGCCGCTCAAGAACCGCCTCCACCCCTGTCCGCACTCACGTATGGTGTGTCGCGGCATTTCGCATCCGTCCGGCAAGCGGTTGCTGATGGCGTAGTCATGCGGTCAGCGCCAAGCCCGGTCTTCGGGGAACCAGCGCAGTCCGGCAGCGCTTCGGTTCAGCACCGGATCGGCGAAGTGGGTGCAAGCATCAACCAGGTCTTGGAAGGCTTGCGGTGTGGCGGTTTCGAGGTGTTGTTTGCGCCGCCAGGCCATCCACTTCGGCTGGGCGGTTGCGGCCATGTTCTCCAGGGTTGCGGCGAGCGGCGCGGCGGTCACGCCGCGGTGATCGGCCACTGCGGTGATGGACCCGTCGAGCTCGCCGGCCGGCACTTCAGTGGTCGCGACGATGGCGGCGATGTCAACGAAGTCTCGCCATCTGGTGTTGGCCGGGCCACGCTCGACGGCGGTGACGATCTTCTCCGCCAACACCATCGTCAAGGGGTACGCGGGGATTTCGATATCGCCACCTAACAGTCGGGGCACCTTGGTCGGCTGCGGTACCGGCCATATAGGGTCGCCGAAGTTCATGTCAACATGGAAAGGAATCTGCGCCTTCGCCAAGCGAGCGGTCAAGTGAATACGAACGCCTTGATAGTCGGCTTCATCGCGAATGGCCTCCCCTCGGATCGATGCTATGTCGAACTCCAATCCGTCGTGCAAGGCGATCACCGCTATGGCCCGAAC
>JAISBQ010000056.1 GCA_031266115.1 Bifidobacteriaceae bacterium | reverse complement strand
ACACTCAACGGCGTCACCGACGTGAGCGGCAACCTCAGCTATGCGGCTCCGCACCTGCGGTGGACTGGGCCGATGGCGATCGGGGACAAGGTCACCCTGGTCTTCCCCGTCCACTTGGCCGGAACGGGCAGCGGTGGAGCGATCCGCAACGTCGCTTGGGCACCGGCCAATCCGGCGGAACCGGGCGGCCCCACCGCACCTGCCTGCGATGGCCCCACACATTACGACCCGACCACCGGCGAACCCTGCGCCGTGAGCGAGCGTGGCCGTGCCCTGGTGTCTGTCGCCAAGACGGTCTCCGCGGAACCAGCCCTGTCGAGGCCAGGAGCGCGGGTCGAATACACGCTCACCATGACCAATGTCGGGGACGTGGACCACGATGTCACCCACCCGGCCGTCGTTGCCGACGATCTGGCGGGTGTGTTGGGCGGCGCCACCTTCGCCCTGACCGATGCACGAACAGAGCCTCCAGGCCAAGGCACCATCGCGTGGAATCCTGCCACGGCGCTGCTGACCTGGACCGGTCCGCTCGCCCACGGGGCGGCCGGGGCCATCACGCTGGTCTATACCGTCACCTTGACGGGTTCTGGAAACGGCTCGTTCCGGAACACCGTGTGGGTGCCCAACGATCCGGCCGTCCTCAAACCCCCCGACTGTCTACGCAGGATGGGCGACGGATCGCGCCTGTGGGACATTGCGACCGGCGAGGCCTGCGCCGTGACCACCTACGATTACCCACAGGTGCGACTCACCAAGTCCGTCGACCCGTCTGGCCCGGCAGCGCCCGGTGACCTGCGGACCTACACCGTCACCGCCACCAATGTCGGGAACGCGGCCTACACCGACGCCGACCCCGCCATCGTCTGGGATGCCCTCGCGAGCCTGGTGGACGACGCCACGTACCAGGTCGGTAGCGCCACCGCCACCTATGTCAACGACGACGGCTCGACCACGCCCGGCACGGCCCCCAGCATCATCCCGCCGCCGGCGACCCTGCTCACCTGGTCCGGTCCGTTGGCCGCCAACCAGACCGTCCGAATCTCCTACCAGGTTCGCCTGAACTCCTCGGGACCTGGCGACGTCAAGAACACCGCGTGGTCGCCCCGCGATCCCGCCATCCTCGACCCCGCCAACCCCCACGCAGTCCCCCCGCCCGCATGCCGGGACACCAGCCCAGCGGACGGGCGAGACGATGACACACACGAGCCCTGCGCCATCGTCCAGTACACCCTGCCGCGGCTGATTCTGACCAAAGCCCACACCGGTGGCCCCACTTCACGTCCGGGTGACACGATTGCCTACACGATCACGGCCGAGAACCGTGGCCTGGCCGATTTCACGCCGCTCAGCGAGGCCATGATCGTGGACTCGCTCACGGATGTCCTCGACGACGCGGCCTACAACGCCGATGCCACCGCCTCCAGCCACGCCGGAAACCTGGCGTGGGATCCGGGGGCGCAACGCCTGAGCTGGCATGGACCGCTCGCGGTGGGGGACAAGGTCACCATCACGTACTCCGTGACACTCACCGGCGGCGGGAATGGAACGTTGAGCAACACGGTGTGGAGACCCGACGATCCCGCCGAACCGCCTCCGGCCTGCACCACTCCCACGACGCAGACATGCGCCTGGGACACCTTCGACCGGGCCATGCTGACAGTCTCCAAGCACGTGCTCGGCTTCACCAAGGGCCCCGACGGCTCGATCAACGCTGCCGCCGGAAGCTGGGTTCGGTACCGGATCGCGGTGACCAACGTCGGCGCCGTGCCGTTCACCCAGGCGGCACCGGCCTACGTAGTGGATACCAGCGCGGACCTTGCCGGCGGGGCCGCGTTCGGCCAAGCCGAGGATGACGATGGCGATCCAGCCACTAACCCCATCTACACGAGTCCGTATCTGCGCTGGTCAGGTCCGCTTGCCGCCGGGGCCACGGTCCAGATCACCTATTCGGTCCGGCTCGACGCTCGAGGCAACGGCGAGTCCACGAACGTTGCGTGGTGGCCGGTCAATCCCCTCGCCTCGAACCCGCAGGCGCCCGCCTGCGCCGTCACCGACCCTCAAGACCCCTACAGTGGCGCGGGCATCGACCTCGTGACACGCGAGGCGTGTGCCTGGGATTACTGGCGCCGACCGATGGTGATGTTCGAGAAGCGCATCGTGACTCCCGGCCCATACGTGCCGGGCATGAACGTCCGGTTCGAGGTCCTCGCCACCAACATCTCTGAGGTTCCCTATACCGCGACCAACCCGGCGTGGCTCGTGGACGACCTGTCGAGCCTTCTTCCGGGCATCGCCTTCACCGGAAAGATCGCCGTCGATCCGCCCACTGCCCCGCCGGCGACCTATCGCGCACCCCTCATCCAGTGGAGCGGCCCCGTGGGCAAGGGGGAGACCATTCGCCTCACTTACTCCGTCACACTTGGTACCGCCGGACCCGGCTCCACCCGCAATGTGGTCTGGCGTCCAGGTACCGACACGCCCGGTGCCCCTCCAGACTGTGCCGGCGACGCCGTCCGGGTCGATCCGCTGACAGGCGAATCCTGCCGATCCGTCAGCTTCGACAAACCTTCGCTGGCCGTGACCAAGACGGCGACATCCGTGGCCGATGACGGCACCGTCACCTATGTGATCGCGGCAACCAATCCCGGTCCGGGCACCTTCGACGCCAATCGACCCGCCGTGGTGGCCGACGACCTCAGCGCCCTGGCGACCCATGGCACCTATCTCGGCGACGCTCGGGCGGACGGGCCGGGCGCCATCGTCCTGACCGGAGGGACCATGCTCACGTGGACGGGGCCACTCGACGCCGGCGCCACCATCACGATCACGTATTCGGTCGCACTCCATGCCGGCGCCACCACGCTGCGCAATGTCGCCTGGGCGCCGAACAACCCGGCCAATCCGGTGGTTCCCGCCTGCCAGGACAGCGCCGGGGGCCGCGTGGTAGCCGGTGCGGATGCGGCGACAGCCGAGGCGTGCGCCACCGCGGTGGTCGATAGCCCGGGCGTCAAGGTCACCAAGACCACCGACGGGACCGCCGCGTCGCGGCCAGGCGATGTGGTCACCTACACGTTGACCATTGAGAACGCCGGGACAGTCGGCTTCACCGCGGGCAATCCCGCTGTTGTCGCCGACAATCTGGCCGGTGTCCTTGACGATGCCGAATGGCTCTCGGCGGCGAGTGCCACCTCGGGCACGGTCACCTTGACCGGCACTACTGTGACCTGGTCCGGACCCCTGGCCGCCCATGGACGCGTGAGCGTCACGTACACGGTGCGCCTCACGCAGGGCGGCGACGGGGTGGTGGCCAATGTCGCGTGGGTGCCGATTGACCCGCTCCAGCCTGTGCCGCCATCGTGCACCGGCAGTTCCGGGCCGCACCGCGACCCCGTCAGCGGGGAGTGGTGCGACCGGGCCGACTTTGGCCGGCCGGTACTCACCGTGGCCAAGCGCACCGACGGGACCGCCAGTTCCCTCCCCGGAGACCGCGTGACCTACCACATCGATGTCACCAACCGGGGTCCAGCGTCCTTCACCAGTGCCTTGCCGGCTGTGGTCGTGGACGATCTGTCGGGTGTGCTCGACGGCGCTCACCTAGTTCCCGGGTCCCTGAGCGACGGCAAGGCCGGGGGAGCGTTCGCCATCGGCCCAGATTCGACCGTGACGTGGCGCGGACCGGTCCCCGCTGGACGGACCGTCGCGTTGCACCTGACCGTGATCCTGGACGATCCAGTCTCAGCCCGCAGCCACAACGTCGCGTGGTCTCCGCGCGACCCCGCTCACCCCTCCGCACCACGCTGCGACACCCCACCCGGCGGAGTCGACACGGTCACGGGGGAGCCTTGCGCCACAACCACCTTCCCGCGTGCCGCCCGTGTCCAGATCAGCAAGTCGGTGGGCGGACCTGCGGAGCGGCGGATCGGAGACACCGTGACCTACACGGTGACCCTGCGCCACACAGAAGGGGCCGCGTTCACCGTGTCCAAACCGCTGACCGTTCTGGACGATCTGACCGGAACCGTGGACGATGCCGTCTATAACGCCGACCCGTCCGATGGCGGCGTGGGGGGTACGTTTTCCTTCGGCCATGGCCGGTTGCGATGGTCCGGGCCGCTCAGCGAAGGCGGAACTGTCCGGTTGACCTACTCGGTGACGTTGACCGGCAACGGCGACCTCGCGGTCCAGAACACCGCGTGGGTGCCAGCCGGTGCGGGAGATGGGACCACACCCACATGTCCCGCCGGGCCGATGACGATTGGCGCGCTCGCACCGAGTGGCGAGCCGTGTGCCCGCGTCAGCTTCGGGCTGCCGCGCCTGGCCGTGTCCAAGAGCGTCGATCCCGCCGGCGCCGTCGAGGCCGGCGGGACCATCCGCTACCGGATCGCTGTCACCAACACGGGTACCGCCCCGTTCACTGCGACGGCGCCAGCCGAGATCACTGACTCGATCGCCGGTCTGGTGGCCTCGGCCACGTGGAATGGAGACCTGCTTGCCACCCACGGGACCACCGCCTGGTCCTCGCCAGTGGCTCGCTGGCGCGGCGCGTTGGCCGCCGGACAGTCCGCAGTCATCTCATATTCGCTCACCGTGGGTACCGGAGCCTTGGGAACACTGGTCAACACCGCCTGTGCGACCGCGCCCGCGGGCGGTGCCTGTTCGCAAGCCCGCCTTGGCATCCCCACGCTGGCAATCGCCAAGCGAACGGTCAGCGAGCGACCGGATCGGATCGGACGGACCGTAACGTTCGAGGTCACCGCCACCAACACCGGGGCTGCCGACTTCACTGCGGCTCACCCGGCCGAGATTCGCGACACCCTGACCGATGTCCTGGATGACGCGACCTTCGACGTCCGGTCCGTGTCCGCCATCGTCGGCACCACTCGGGCGGGCACCGTCCACCCGCTGAGGCGCGGCGTCCTGCGCTGGACCGGACCGCTCGCCGTGGGGCAGCGGGTGACGCTGACCTATTCCGTCGCGTATGAGGGCCGGGGCAACCACACGCTGGCGAACACGGCGTGCGCCCCGCGTGCCACCGCTGCCGGCCCCGCGTGCGCGACCGTCGCCGTGCCTGGTCCAGCGATCCGGCACACCAAGAGGGCGGAGCTGTCAACGCCGGCCCCGCAGCCAGGCACGGTCATCACCTACACAGTCCATCTGGTCAACGCCGGTGACGCGCCGGGCGTGCTGAACCTCGCCGACCCGCTCGCCGACGTGCTCGACGACGCGACCTGGGTATCCAGGCCAAGCGCGTTGCCGGTCCGCGGAGGCGAGGCCGCGGTGGCGAACTCGGCCGTGACAGCGCGGGTGGCCGGCGCGGTCCTCGCCGTCACGGGTCGGCTCGGCCCACACACGTCAGTCGATGTCGTCTACCGGGTGAAGGTCCACAACGGCGGGGATGGCGAGATTCTCAACTACCTCGTCGCTCGGACCCGTCGTGGCACCATCCCGCCACCGCCATCGGCCACACAGTGCCTACAGGGAACGATGTATCCCGACAATTGCGTCCTTCTGCGCCGCCAGGACCATCCCAGGTTGCCGTCCGAAACGGTCGCCACCGGGCTCCCGACCCGGACCGGCCACCTGATCGCGACCATTCTCGCGCTCCTCGCCGTCGGCGTGGCACTGATCGCGGCGGGCCGCCGGCGGCACTAGCGGGCGAGCCGGCGTTACCCTTCAACCAGACCGAGTTCATGCGCTCGCACCACCAGACCAGAGCGGTCGTGAACCAGAAGCTTCGACATCGCGCGGTTGACATGGGTTTTCGCCGTGGCCGGAGAAATCGATAGCAACGCGGCAATGGCGTCGTTGCTAAAGCCCTTGCCCACCAAGGCGACAATCTCCCGTTCGCGGTCGGTGAGCAAGGCGAGCCTCGGATCCACCGGCCGCTCAGAATGCGCGTGGGCATAGCGGTTGACCACCACGCGGGTGGCTCGGGGAGACAAGATCGACTCCCCGCGGCCGACCATCCGAATGGCTTCGATCACCCGGTCGATGCCCTGGGTCTTGCCGATGAAGCCATCCGCCCCTGCCCGCAGCGCCTCCTCCACCAAGTCCCCGTCTTCAAAAGTGGTGAGCATGAGGACCCTCGTCTGGGATAGCGGGGGATCGGCGCGTATCTTCCTGGTGGCCTCGATCCCGTCCATGTGGGGCATCCGGATATCCATGAGCATGACATCCGGGTGGCTGCGGCGGGCCAATGCCACGGCCTGGGCACCGTCGCCGGCCACACCGGCCACAGCCAATCCGTCTTCTCGTGCGAGGACATCGGCGAGCAAGGCACGGATCAACTCTTGATCGTCGGCAATCCCGACCAGGACGCTCATGCGGCCGTCTCGCTCACCGGCAGATTCGCCTCGACAACATAGGTGCGCCCGCCGTGACTGGCAGACATCCAGCCGCCCACCGATTCGGCGCGTTCCCTCATTCCGACCAGCCCGTGTCCGGTGGACAGGTCGCCCCCCCTCGCGCCACGCCCGCTCGGTCCAGCCAGACGGTTGCGGACGATGACGCTCAACCAGTTTGCTTGGCGCGTCACCATCACGTCCACCTCGTGCCGACTCGATCCGTGCTTGCGAGCGTTGAGCAGGCCCTCCTTGACGATCTGATAGGCCGCGCGGCTGACGGTGCCGTCCAGGGGCGCGATCTCGCCGTGCACGTGGAGGCGAACGTCAACCCCGAGATCGCCGGCCTCTCGGACGAGGTCCTCAAGGTGATCGAGCCCCTCGTCGGTTCCAGCCAGCGAATGCTGTCCGCCACGCAGGTCGCGGAGCACGTCGCCCAGGTCCTCGACCAAGGTCTGGGAGGTGTCCTGGACCACCTGGAGGCAGCGCAGTACCTCCTCCGGGCGTTGCGCGAGCGCACGGGCGGCTGCCTGCGCATACAAGCCCATGGTGACAATCCCGTGGCCCACCGAATCATGCAGCTCCCGTGCCATGTCCAGGCGCTGCTCCGCCAACGCCTGGCGGGCGCGCGCCTGCCTCGTCCTGTCCGCCTCGATTTCCCGCTGAGCAGTGGCCTCAGCCAGGGCCACACGAGTGCGAACCATCTGGCCGGTGGCCGTCACGGCCACGGCGAGGCCAGCAAAGATGAGGATGTCGTAGGTCGGCACATGGGGGCGGGATATCAGCGTGGACACGGCGAGTTCCACGGCGAACGCGCCGACGGTCAGCATCGCGGCGCGAATCAGCGGAACCGCCACCGCCACAAAGAACACGCCCATGTGCAAAGCGAGGAGGAACCCAAAAGTTGGGTAAGGGTCCTCAAGCCGGTCCACCGCCGATCCCCCTGCCGCCACGACGAGCAGGACAATCGGATAACGGGACCTCGCGAACAGGGCGAGGAGGACCGCACCCAAGGCGAGAGCCGCCACCGGACCCGGCAACCACACCGCGAGACCGCCATCGGGCACAGGTCGGGTCAACACCAGAGCGGCAACACCTACCTGTGCACAGACGGTAATCGCCCACCAGCCCGGTGGATTATGGAGGAGTATCGCGCGAAGCCAGGCTGCCACCCGGCCACAATAGCGGCGCACCGCCACCCAGTTGGCCACGAGATGCTACCGCGACGGCGGTACGCGAATACCACCACGGGAGGATTCCGAGCCCCGCCTGGATACCTATGCTGACGCGTGGCCGGGTTCTGACTGTATGGTCAGGCACGCTGACTCATCATCAACGGCGGATTGGTTCAGCGGGCTCCCAGAATGACCCGGCGTCATCACGCTGGCAGAGGTGACACCACCGGTTCGATTTGTTCACTTGACCAAAGGAGTCCTTGATGTTCCGTCCCCATTCCAAAGCTCTCGTTGCCGCGCTGGCCGCTCTTGGCCTCGCGATGACGGGTGCCACCGCGTCACTCGCTGCTCAGCCCACCGATGAGGCGGGCACTCAAGAAATCGCTCACGCCGCATTGGCCCGCCAGACCGCAGGCGAAGGCATGGTTCTCCTCGACAACGCCGGGGGTGCCTTGCCCGTTGCTGTGGGAAACCTCGCCGTCTTCGGCGTCGGCGGCTACAAGACCGTCAAGGGCGGCACAGGATCCGGCGATGTCAACAACCGGTACACCATCGCCTCGCGCGACGGGCTCGAAGAGGGCGGGTACACGGTGACCACCTCGGGCGCCTACTGGGACGCCATGGTCGCCCAATACGACCTGTTGAACCCCGGTGGCGGCGGCGGCTTCGGATTCGGCGGCGGGGTGGACTACGCCGGATCAGAAGTGGCGCTGACGGCATCAAGCGTCCAGCCCACGAGCCCCACCACCACCGCGATCTACATCCTTCCTCGCAACTCTGGCGAGGGTTCGGACCGCACTGCGACTAAGGGTGATTACTACCTCACGGACACCGAACTCGCCAACATCACGCTGATCGGCCAGACGTATGCCAAGGTCGCCGTGGTCCTCAACGTCGGCGCCGTGGTGGACACGGTCTTTGTCGACCAGATCAACGATCGCACCACAGACCCGGCCGGTGGCCTCGCCGTCGAT
>JAISBQ010000055.1 GCA_031266115.1 Bifidobacteriaceae bacterium | reverse complement strand
ATGGTGGAGGGGAACGGCGCCTTGAGCACGGTGGGATGGGTGGTGGAGCCGGGCGGCTCTTGGCAGGTCAGGCGGTGCGGCGGCGACGCGTGATGGCGCCACCGCCCACAATGGGAACGGCGGCTCTTGCCGGGTCAGGCGGTGCGGCGGCGAAGCGTGATGACGCCGGCGGTCAGCGACAGGGCGACAAAGCCGGCGATGATGCCGATGTTCATCCAGACCTCCACGACGGGGGCGGCTGTCGAGATGTCCTGCATCGCGTCGGTGGCGTAGCTGAACGGGACGATGCGCGAGAACCACTCGAGAACCTGAGGCATCTGTTCGCGTGGCATGACCAGGCCACAGACGGCCAGTTGGGGCAGCATGACGGCGGGCATCATCTGGACGGCCTGGAACTCCGTGCGGGCGAGGGCTGAGGCGGCAAGGCCAAGAGAGGAGCCGAGAACGGCATCGGCCACAGCGACGCCCATCATGAGCCAGGCCGATCCCGCCACCTCCATTCCGCAGACCCAGATGGCGAACGCGGTCAACACCACGGCCTGGACGGCGGCGGCCGCGGCAAAGGCGATGGCGTAGCCGAGGAGGAAATCGGCCTTGGAGATCGGTGTGGTCATGAGGCGCTCAAGGGTGCCGGAGGTCCGTTCGCGCAACGTGGCCACCGACGTGACGAGGAACATGACGATGGCGGGGAAGACGCCGAGCAAGAGGGGGCCGAAGGTGTCGAGCACAGGATAGGGCGAATCGGCGAACATCCAGGCGATGAGCCCCAGCAATAGGCAGGGAATGAGCACCATGATGGCCACGGTTCGCCGATCGTGGCGTAGCTGGGTGAGGATGCGCGCTGCGGTCGCTGCGGTGCGCTTTGCGCTCATGCTGCGGCCCCCCGTTCGACGATGGCGAGGAACGCCCGTTCGACATCGGGTGTCCCGGTGGAGCGGAGGAGTTCGGGCAGCGTGGCATCGGCGATCACGGTGCCATCGCGCATGAGGATGAGCCTGTCGCAGTGGTCGGCCTCGTCCAGGACATGGCTGGAGACCACAAGGGTGGTGCCCTCGACTGCAAGGCGGCGCATTAGATGCCACAGGTCGCGGCGGAGCACCGGATCGAGCCCGACCGTGGGTTCGTCCAGCACCAGCAGGTCTGGGCGGCTCACCAGTGTCGCGGCGAGGGACACGCGGGAGACCTCCCCACCGGACAGGCGCCCGACCACATCGCCGGCATGATCGGTGAGGTCCACCGCCGCTATCGCTCGGTCGGCCTCGCTGGGGGCCATGCCGGCGATCCGGGCAAAGTAGGCCACGTTCTCATGGACGGTCAGGTCCGCGTAGATGCTGGGGACTTGGGTGAGGTAACCAACCCGGCGCCGCAGTTGGCGGCTCCCCGCCGGCTCACCGAGCACGGTCACCTTGCCGCGGTCGAGGATCTGCACGCCGACGATGGCGCGCATCAAGGTGGTCTTTCCGCTCCCCGAGGGTCCGAGGAGGCCGGCGATCTGGCCCTGCGGGATGTCAAGGTCGAGTCCGTCGATGACGGTGCGCGCGCCGCGCGTGACTCGCAGGGCACGGATGGTCACCGCTGGGGTCGAGTCGGGATAATTCATCATACGAGGAATTATTGACGATGGGCGCATCGTTGTCGAGCCGACGGTGCCGGACAGGTGAGCACATGGGTCAGGCCCGGCGCAACCCAGGCGATGACCTCGCGTGGTGGCATGGAGGCGAGCGGCTCGATGCCGATGACGGCGCGGCCCACCATCACGCCGACCAACTGGGTGCCGGCCAAGGTTGCACGCTGAGCGGGGTAGTCCACGCTGAGCTGGGCCGCCACCGTGCCGAGGACGGTGGTGCCGATGAATTCGGCGAGTGCGCGCAGGATTGGCGGATCGGCAGGAGCCGTGGTGAGGATGGCTCTGAGTCGCTGATGGCCCGTAGGTGTATCCCAGACAGCGAAGAACGCGGTGGCCAGCGCGTCGCCCAGGTTCTCCGGTGGACTGGTGAGCACGCGAGCGAGAAAGACCTCGGGATTGACGGGGAGTTCAATGGCGGCAGCGAACAGGGCGGGCTTGGTGCCGAAATGGTGGCGAACGGACCCGGGGTCGACTCCGGCGGCATGGGCAATGGCCCGCAACGACGCGCCGGAGTACCCGCGAGCGGCAAACTGCGCGCGAGCGGCTGCCAAGATTGTCTCTCGTGTGTGCGCCCCGGTAGGGCGCCGACCGCGTGGCTTGCTGGTCGCGTGCACGGCTCCAACGGTAGCGGGCCGGCACACGCCGCTGAGGGAGATCCACGCGGCGTTACCCGGCCGCGGACGCGGGCCTGATCGAGATCGTGCCTCCTTCGCCCCCAAAGTGACACGACCTCGATCAGGCAACCACATTGTCAGACGCTCGGGTCCCGCGGGTTCTTCCCGCTTTCCCAGAGTTTTCTCGGCGGATTGTCGTGGGACCTTTGGCCGATCCGCCCGGTGACTCCCCAGGAAGGATTGGCGCAGGCGTTGCGACCTTGGTCCTACGGGTGGGCGGGTGGTGCCGGGACCGCGCGTGCGTCCGTGCGCACGAACGGGCGACACGCCGATGGTTGTGAGTGAGTACTCACTCAGCTAGTGTGCGTCGGGTGAGAATGGATGATCGCGAGGAGCGGGCGCGCGGCCCCGGTGGGATGTGCCCAGTGCCACCGCGGGGACGGGCTCCACGCATGGCACCCACCGAACGGCGGGCGGCCATCATCCAGGCGATTCTGCCGCTGCTTCGGGAGCGGGGGTTCGACGTGTCGACCCGTGACATCGCCCAGGCGGCAGGCGTGGCGGAAGGCACCATCTTCCGGGCTTTCGCGGACAAGCGGGCCATCCTTCTTGGGGCGCTTGAGCACACCCTCGACTTCTCCGAGGTCGAACAGCAAATCGGAGAGGTTCCAGGTGATAGCGCGGCTGACGTGGTCACCGGGATCGTCGAGGTGCTGTCCCAGCGCATGAATGATGTGGGGGAGATTCTGACCATGGCGCGAGCCTCGGGGGTCAGGCCGTGGTTCTCGGCCAAGTCTCCCCACCGTGGCCCCCACGGGCACGAGGGAATGCACGCCGGGCACGAGCGTCTCATGTACGTCGGCCGCCGTGCGTTTGCCGCCGTGGAGGAACGCCTCAGTGCGTGCGCCGGCGCCCTGAGCGTGAGCCCGCGCGAGGCCGCGTCCGCGATCATCCTCGTGATGTTCGCGACCGCCAAGCCCATTGGGGGGGGGCAACTCCCCACCCGAACGGTGTGCGCTATCCTCTCCCACGGCGTGGTCGCCGGCCCACTCCCTACGCCGGAGCACTGCCAATCCGATCCATCCCCGACCCTGCCGCCCAATCGGCCGATCCGGAACGCCTCGACTTGACCTGACTCTCCGACCGCGCGGCGCCCCACCGCCGCCACAGTGCGCGTTTCCGATGGGCGCCACGCCGTCCTTGGTCCGACCTGCTGCCACAACTCGACCCGCCGACCTCATCGCGTGCCGCCTGCCATCCGTCCGCACCCGCGGGACGCCACCGCCAGGAGTGCGCACCAACACACCCTGGCTGTCGCCACGTACTCCACCTCGACACACAGAAAGCCCCAAGGCCGCCCCATGTTGACCCGTTTGCTGCGCACCTATCTGCGCCCCTATACCTGGTCTATCGCCATCGTCCTGGTCCTGCAAGGGATCCAGGTCGTGGCCAACCTCTACCTCCCCACGCTGAACGCCGACATCATCGACAACGGCGTCGCGCAAGGGGACACCGGATACATCATCCGTACCGGCGGGATCATGCTGGCGGCGACGGCCGGGCAGATCCTCTGCGCCATCGTCGCCGTCTACTTCGGTGCCCGCACCGCCACCGCATTCGGCCGGGACGTGCGCCAAGCGCTCTTCGATCGAGTGGAGACCTTCTCCGCACGCGAAGTGGCGAAGTTCGGCGCGCCATCGCTCATCACCCGCACCACCAACGATGTTCAGCAAGTCCAAATGCTTGTACTCATGACGTTGATCATGCTCATCATGGCGCCAATCATGATGGTCGGGGGGGCGGTGATGGCCCTCAACCAGGACGTCGAGCTGTCGGGCATCCTCCTCGTGGTCATCCCCGTCATGGTGGTCTTCGTTGCCCTCCTCCTTCGCTCGATGACGCCGCTGTTCCGTGGCGTCCAAACCGCCATCGACCGAAT
>JAISBQ010000037.1 GCA_031266115.1 Bifidobacteriaceae bacterium | reverse complement strand
GTTCCTCCCTAAGAAACGGACCTTGGTGGGGTGCTCTCCGGGGCGAAGCTCGCTGACGAGCACCCCGCGTTCCGCGATCTTTCTAAAGAGCGCGTCGTGCGCTCGGGGGTAGGGCACGTCCACTCCCCCGGCCAGCACCGCGACAGTGGGCATCCTCCCGGCGAGGCCGCCCCGGTGCGCCGCCGCGTCGATGCCGTACGCCCCGCCGGAGACCACGGCGTACCCGGCGTCGCCCAGATCGGCCGACCACTCGGCGGCCACCCGTTCGCCGTAAGGCGTGGACGCCCGCGAGCCGACCACGGCCACCGACCGCTCGCAGAGCGCGGCCAAGTCGCCTCCGCCGCGCAACCACAGCCCCAGCGGCACCCCACTCAGCCGACGCACCACCTCGGCCCGGCCCAAATCCCCCAGCCGCTCCGGCCACTCGGGGTCGCCGGGGATGACGAACCGCAACCCGCTCGAACGCGCGGACCGCCGCAACTCGTCCATATCCAATCGCTGCGCCCGCTCCGACACCGACCCGCTGCCGCGCAGCAGCCCCTCCCAGACCTCGACCGTGCCGAACTCGGCCACCGCCTGCTGCACCGCCGGATCGGCCGGCTCCGTGACACAACTCAGGCACATACGCGCCATCCGATCATCCATCTCAAACCTTCCTCTACTTCTCACCTAACGCCCAGACTTCCGCGCTCTCGCGCCGCCGGACCGACCGACCCGATGACACACCAGACAACTCCGCACCGTCCGTCCATCCATCTCAAACCTCTCCCTGCTATTCGCCCCGCCGCATGGCCAGTGCGGTGTCCAGATGCCCGCCGTCCGGGAGGTAGGCCCCGGCGAGGTCGGCTATCGTCCAGGCCAGCCGCAAGACCTTGTCCACGCCACGGGCGGACAACTCCCCCAGCAACACCGCGTGCTCCAGCCGTTCCACGTCCTCGGGCAGGGGCAACTGCTTGCGCAGCACCCCGCCGGGGATCTCGCCGTTCACCTGCAAGCCGTATGGTCGCAGGCGGCGTCGCTGGCGCTCCCGGGCCAGTCGGACGCGCTCGGCCACCGCCGCGCTCGGCTCGGACGCCTGCATGGCCAGCTTCAAGAACGACTTGCGCAACGGCTTCAGGTGCTGGTGGATGTCCACCCGGTCCCTGATCGGCATCGACACCCGCTCGCCGTACCGTCGGACCGCCATCGGGGCACAGTGGCACTGCGCCCCGGCGGTGAAGGCCATCCCGCAGGGGCAGGGGTTCGCGGCCAGCACCATCTGGAACCTCGCCGGGTACACCGTGGTGGCGGCGCTCCGGGCGATCACGATGCGCCCGGACTCCAGCGGCACCCGGAGCGAGTCCATCAGGCGCGGCGAGAACTCGGGCGCCTCGTCCAAGAAGAGCACCCCGCGATGGGCCAGCGAGACCGCCCCCGGCTGGGCCACCTTGTGCCCGCCGCCCACCAGCGCCGGGAGCGACACGGAGTGGTGCGGGCTGGAGTACGGCGGACGGGTGATAAGCCCGGCGTCGAGCGAGTGTCCGACCAGCGAGTGTATCGCCGAGACCTCGCGGGACTCCTCCGGGACGAGGTCGGGGAGCACCCCCGGGAGCCGTTCGGCGAGCAAGGTCTTGCCCACCCCCGGCGGGCCGTGCAGGAAGAGGTGGTGCCGACCGGCCGCCGCCACCTCCAAGGCCCATTTGGCCTCCAGTTGCCCGGCCACGTCGGCCAAGTCCTTCTCTGGCTCGTCCGGCGTGGACGACGCCAGCGGCGGGGGCGGTGAGGCCCCGGGCGCGCCGCAGAGCACCGAGAAAAGCTCCATCACGTCCTCCACCCCGACAACCTCCAAACCCTCCACCAGCGCCGCCTCGCGCATCTGGCCGGCCGGGACGACGATCCGCTCGAAGCCGTGCTGGGTGGCGGCGAGCACGGCTGGCAACAGACCGCGGACGGCGCGCACCCGTCCGTCCAAACCCAACTCTCCCAGCAGCACCCGGCGGTCCAGCGCGTCCACCGGGCACAGCCCCTTGGCGGCCCCCACCGCCGCCACGATGGAGAGGTCGTAATGGGTGCCCGTCTTGGGCAGGAAGGCCGGGGAGAGGTTGATGGTCACCGGGTCGGACGGCCACCCGAACTTCACCGAGTTCATCGCCGCGCGGCACCGGTCGCGGGCCTCGTACAGCGCCGCGTCGGGCAGCCCCACCAGCACCGTGCGCGGCAACCCGCTGGCGATGGCGGCCTCGACCTCCACCAGCGCCCCCTCCATGCCGACCAGCGCCACCGACCAGGCGCGCGCCACTTTCACCGCAACCCCCTCGCCCGGCGGCACCGAGACCGTCTCGCCAATGCCGTCATCCCATCGCTCCCCTCGCCCATGAGCCGCTTCGCTGATACCGTCACCGCGCCACGCACCTCACGCGCCGATTCCGCGCCGGTGCTGGATGGTCGGCAGTCCGTCCGAGCCGACGATCACGCCCACGGCGTCGATGCGCAGATGTTTGACGTGGCACTCCGTCGCCCGCAGCCAGTCGAGCGCCAATTCGCGGAGCTTGGCGACCTTCCGTTCTGTGACCGCCTCCAACGGCAGCACCGGAAGCTGCCCGTGGAGCCGCCGTCTCGTCTTAACCTCGCAGAAGACCACCGTCCCGCCACCGGACGGCTCGGCGGCGACGATGTCCAACTCACCCGACGGGCAACGCCAATTCCGGTCCAGGATCTCCCAGCCCAGCGAACACAGATACTCGGCCGCGATGTCCTCGCCCTTGTCGCCCAACACCTTCCGGCTCATGGCCCACCCCTTCTCCAGCACGGGAGATTTCTCCCACACCCTGGATTATCGAGACGGACCACCGGTTTGGTTCAACGAGTTTCGCCACCTGTGGAAAACCAAAGTTATCCACAAGAGACAAAATGGGACGGCCCGGCTGTCTCGGCCGCACTGCCCGAGGTCAGGCCGACCGGGGATACTTCAGCCCATCAACATATTGCGGCACTCAGCCTAGACTGCTGATTCCAGGGGGTGTGGAAGCGAGCGGCGCTCAGGGCGTGCGGTCGCAAGGCAGACGAGTCAGGCGTGCC
>JAISBQ010000036.1 GCA_031266115.1 Bifidobacteriaceae bacterium | reverse complement strand
GTGGTGATGGAGAACATGCCACCCCAGTCCTGGTTCGGCATCATCGCGGTGGGGTAGCTGTCGACCGGGTCGTACTGGATGCCCTGCCAGCCGAGCCAATCCCACACGGCGTTGCGGGCCTGCGGCGGAGGCGTCGAGGTGAAGGTCGTGGTGTTGTTGGCGTCGGCGAAGGTCACGCCGCGCACGCCGGGCTTGGCGCCGTACTTCGGGGTGATTCCGTCGATCTGGGTGACGCTCGCGGACGGGCTGAAGGACTTGACCGCCTGGGTCAGACCCGTGAGCGGGGTGACGGGGGCGGGGCTGGGGCTGCCGGAGTAGCCGCCAAGGACGGCTTCGGTGCCCATGTAGCCCACGAGGACCACGTCATCGGCGTCGGCCGCCGTGAGGGGTAGCGCGTTGTCCGCGGTGCCGGTGACCGGCTCGTTCTTCAGCAGGATGGGGGCCTCGTCTGCCATCTGGTTGGCGATGGAGGTGTGGACCGCAGAGTTGGCGCCGATGGCCTGGGTGCGGTAATCCGTGCCGCGGTAGCGAACCTTGGACGCGTCGTCGAATTCGCCGAGGCGCATGCGCTCGGTGAACACGCGAAGGAGAACCACGTCGACATCGGCCTCGGTGATGAGGCCCTGGTTGCGGGCGGCGTCGACATTGCCCACGTACTGCTGGGCCCAGTTGCCGTTGTCGCACGCGAGGTCGGTGCCGGCCTTGAGGGACCAGGCGGTCGCCTCGGCGGCGGTGATGGAGCGGCCGCCCAACTCCTCGGGCTCCCACAGGTGGCGCTGGTGCTCGTCGAGGATCGCGTCGCAGTCCGAGGTGGTGAAGCCATCGAAGCCCCAGGTCCGGCGGGCGAGCGTCTCGATCGCGAACGTGGAGGCTGAGGCCGGCACGCCGTTGATGCGGTTGTAGGAGGTCATGAAGGAGCGGGATGCGGAGCCGTCGGCGCCGATCAGTTCGGCGAACGCCGGGGTGTAATACTCGCGCAGAGCACGCTCGGAAAGCACGGAATCGCCGTTGCGGCGGTAGTTCTCGGCATTGTTGGCGAAGTAGTGCTTCGGGGTGGACACGATCTTGGTGTACGTGGGATCGCCGCTCTGGGCGCCGGAGACAAACTGCTTGCCGATCTCACCCATGAGGTAGGGGTCTTCACCATAGGACTCATCGGCGCGTCCCCAGCGGGGGTCGCGGTTGAGGTTGATGGTGGGGGACCAGTAGGTGAGCCCGTTGCCCGAGCCGGTGTTCTGTCCGGCACGAGCCTCGTCGCCGATCGCGGTGCCCATCTCCTTGACCAGTGCGCGGTTCCAGGTGGAGCCGATGCCGAGGGCCGAGGGGAAGGAGGTGGCGCCGGTGACGCCGACCACGCCGTGGAGTGCCTCGTTCCAGTAGCGGTAGGCGATGATGCCGAGCCGCGGGATGGCCTGGTATTGAGGGTCTGCCGGGTTAGAGCTGGGAGAGTTGGCCGAGCGAAGCTGGCCCACCTTCTCCTGCCAGGTCATCCGCGACACCATGTCGGCGGCCCGGACATCGAAGGGAAGGGATTGGTTTTGGAAAGCGGGAGTGTCGTCAGCCTGGGCAACCGGGGCGGTCGCTCCGACCAACCCCGCGAGGCCAACGCAGGCGGCGATGGCGGCCGCGATGACCGCGCGGCGGCGCCTCGGACGCTCTAGGGCGATTCGGGACGATGAAGTGGACACTAACGTACCTTTCTTCATGGGGGAGGGGGCGCTGTGGTCGCCGAGGCGGCACATGGGGTGTGCCGTGAGGGGTGGGACAACGCGGCCGGCCTCGACGTGTGCCTGAGGGGTGGTGCCGCACAGTCCGCCGTCGGGGCGGGCGGGCAGGGGCATCGGTTCCTTTCAGGCCAATCAAGCGTCAGACAGGCCGGGCGCCGCACCGTGCTTGACGGGCGCCCCCAGTGGGTGGGGTAGTGCCGAGGCAGACCAGCAGCAATCGAGATCTGCAGCGGCGGATTTGCACATCCTATTGTGATGTGTCCGCGCATCCAACCACACGGGACCATACGAACCCATCCGCGCAGGTGACACACGTATGCCCAGGTGAGCAGGGGATGCCGCCTCAGCGTGCCCACCAGCGGTTTCGTCGAGGGCAGACAGGGGAGGGGCGGTCTGCGGCGCCCGATGGCGTTCAGGTCTGTCGAAGGAGACTCGCAGCCCACGCGAGTCACCTCCTCGTCGGCGCCCTCACTGTTGAAGCCCGCGGGCCCTGTCCTCCAGCCACCTCCGCATCAACTCGACCCGACTGCGTCCCTGCTTGTCCGCCTCCCGGTCGATGATGTCGACCACGGAGTCTGGCAAGGGCACGGAGAGTTCCTGGAGGGGATCGTCGGCGCTGTAGGAGTGGGCCCAGTCGACGTACTGGTCAAACTCCTCGCTGCCCTCGTCGAACAGGCGATCAAGCTCCTCACTGCCAACCCGCTTGACCATAGTTGGCAACCTCCACTGACTCATTCGACTGGTTTGGCGGCGTCGCCGCTCGACGACTCCGACCTAGCGCCCATCCAGTTCACCTGGCAGCCGCCGCGCCACTCGGGCGTTCGGCGTGTAGGGCACCACGACCACTGGCGCGAACCTGGCCATCTCTTCGAACGGTTCTCCGTAGCAGATCACCGCACGCGGCTGGATCGCCCGGATCATCTGACGGAACCCTCGCATAAACCCCGGCCGCACATCCCGTGCACCGAGCGTCGAGACCGCGACCACGCTGCTTTCCTCCACCCCGTCGAAACAACAATCGAAGCTGCGCCCGTCGCCCCACGACACTGTGGGGATTACCGTCAACCCGGCGCGTTGCCATAGGGAGCCGCACCACCTATTTCGCCAGGTGTTCAGAATCTGTTCAACCACTGGGCGGTCCACGCACACCGAGAAATCAGGTGTCAAGACGCGCTGGAACCCTGCCAACCGCTTGACGGCGGCCTCTGGGCGGTACCACACCTCATCAAACCGGGTGTCCTCCTCGAAGAAGTGGACGGTCAACTCGGCGGCATCGTCATCTCCCGCACCACTCGAGGTGTAGCGGATCAGCGCCTGAGCGTCCAAGTCCACGTCATGAGCCTCAACGACCGGCATGTCGTACCGCCCCCAAGAGGGCAGCGCTTGATCGAAGTACCACTCCAATGGCTGCGCTCGCACTTCGCCCATCGCCCGATCCCATCTTCACTGCAGAGATCAGTTGGTCGATGGCACGAAGCTGCCACTGGCATGGCACTATTCGGCAAGTCGATCAACCCAGGGACCTGTACCCCACACGGATGCCGCCGAGCACCCCGTGGGGCCGGGACCTCGTATCCACGCGGGTGCCCGTCGGGCCCAACAGCGACCCGACGGGCACCCGCGCTGCACCGTCGAATCGGCGGTGAGAACCCATCCCCACCGCCGATTCGGCAAGGGCGCTACTTCCTCTTGACGGTCTTGGTGGCTTTGGATACCGCTGAATCCATGGTGTAGCCCGACTTCCATCCCGTCACCCGGACGGTGATCTTCTTGCCCACCAGGGACTTGGTCAGTTTCAGTGTTCCCTTGGTTGCACCCTTGATCGCCTTGCCGTTCGCATACCAGCGGTAGGTGAAGGTGGTGCCGCTGGTCCACGTTCCATTGACCGCGGTGAGCTTCTTGCCCACCTTGACCGTGCCCTTGATCTTCGGGGTGACACCGGCCACCTTCGGGATTTGCGGTGCCACGACCTCGGCTCTGGGTTCCTGAGGCGCGGCGGGCGCCTGGGTCACCGTGACCGGCGCCGGATTCACCGTCACATCCGGAGCCTTGACCGTGACATCAGGTGCCTTCACCGTGACATCGGTCGGTTTGACGTCAAGTTGCACATCGGGTGGCTTGACTTCGACGGGTGTCGGGTTCACCGTCACATCCGGCGGCGTCACGGTGATATCCGGTGTCGTGGCGATGGGTGTCGGTCCCGGCACGGAGATGAAGGCGAGGTCGCCCACATTCCCGGCGGCATCGATCCCGCGATAGAACACCGACCCGGTGATGGTCAGCGGACCGGTGTAGGTGAACCAGTGAACGCCATCGGGCGAGTATTCGATGCTCCCCACGTCCCCGCTGACCGGACTGAGCGTCAACACACCCTCCGCGCCCACGGCGCCAACGGCCGTGGCCGAATCCGGCGCGGTGGTATCGATATTGATGTTGGCGGTCGCCTCAACCGAAACGTTGCCCAGATCATCTGTCACCCGAGCAGCCACCGTGTGTGCACCATCGCTCGCGACGGTAAGCGCGCCGGCATACGCGGCCCACGCTCCACCGTCAATCGAGACCTCGATCAACGGCGCCTTCGAGTAACTCCCGACGATGGCGCTAACCGTCACCTCCGGCGGTGCCGTATAGATCCCGCTCGCCGGCGGCGGCGAGACGGCGATCTGAGCTACCGGGTCCGGTTGGGTGGGGATGACGGTGATGACTGCGTTCTCCGTGGCTGCGCTCTGCTCGGTCCAGCCGGGGATCTTTGGTCGAGGATTGGAATCCGAATTCGGGTCGTCAATCTCTTCCTGTATCCGATTCTTCCAGATGACATTGACCATGACAACGCCGGGCCTGGTCACCGTGAGATTGCCCTCTGGTGTGATCGACGCGCCAGCGGTGTTCTCGGCATGGATGCCCGTCAGGAGATAGGTGGCGTCGATCTCAGCTCCCTGTGGGAAGCCCAGGGCCTGGGATGTTAGCTGAAGGTCCACGGGTGCGTCGCCGATCTCGATCACGTGTTCGGGGAAGTTGACGCTCGGGTTACCGTGGGGCTCGCCCTTGACCACGACGGCGAAGTCGTCTGACTTGCTGGCACCGTCTGCCGTGACTGTGGCTGTGATGGTAGTGACGCCTGGCCCTACGGCACGGACTATCCCGTGAGCGTCGACGCTCGCGATCGCTGGATCCTTCGAGCTGTAGGACACGTCGATCGATGGATCGTCAAGATCGTAGAAGGTTTGGTCAAAGCGGGATGCCGAGAGTTCGGCGTGAATCACGTTGTCGGGTGTGTCAAGGTTCAACACGAGCCCGTCCGGGACGGTGATGACTGTCGCCAACTCTGGCTCCGGTGGAGCCGTCAGAGAGAAGTTGGTGGTGAGGCCCCACATCGAGGAACCGCCCATGCGCAACTCCCACGTGCCCAAGTCCCACGTCGCAGCCTCGGCTTCGTCATCCCAGAACCACAGATCCTTCACCTTGATCGTGATCGGCACGGACCGAGTCTCGAAGGCGCCGAGCGAGACCTTCTCGAAGCCCCTGAGTTCGCGTCTTGGCCGGTCCACGCCGTCTGTCCGCAGCGGCGGACTGACATAGAGCTGGACCGCCTCCTTGCCGGGTACAGCTGAACTATTGGTGACATCGACAGTGGCTGTCAGTGTGTCGTCGCCCGCGACAGAGGTCTTGTCCAGCCTGAGATTCGAGTACGAGAACGTCGAATAGGACAGGCCGTATCCGAATGGATAGGAAGCAGCGCCGGTGAAATACTGGTAGGAGCGGCCCTTGTGCGTCGCGTCGGGCGTGATCTGGTAGTCCCAAATAGACGCCAGGTCAGACTCGTTCTTGTACCAGGTAAAGGAGAGCTTTCCGGATGGATTGGCCTTCCCGAACAACAGGTTACCTGCGGCGATGCCCTGGGATTGGCCATTGTAGGTGGACCAGATGATCGAAGGCACGTTGGTGAGGGTGCGGAAAGCCTCGATGTTCATCTGACCGACCGTCTGCATGTAGACTACTGTGTGCGGGTTAAGCGCAGCCACGCGGGCAGCCATGATGTCCTGGAACTTCGGGAAGTCGATGGTCACCCGGTCGCCTTCCTCGCCGGACTCGCTGGTATTGGTTCCCAAGACCACGATGACAGTAGAAGCATCGCGGATTTGCTGTTCCTGCGCAGGATCCAGATTGTACGCGTACGGCGTTCCTGACTGGCCTGCGGTGCCGTAGGCGCCTAATGTGCCAGGATTGTAGACGTAGGTCAGAGTGTGGACGCCGGGCGTGATATTGACTGGCACGTTGGTACTGCCATCGGTTCGACAGGAGCTTCCGGTATTCTGGCCAGAATTGCTGACGTTGTAGGGAATCCGAGCAATCGGCGTGCCCGTCGGTGCGCCATCGTACACATCGAACGTTGCTCCGGGTGCACCGGCACCATTGAATCGCAGGCACAACGCGTCTGTGCCGGTGGGGACATCGACATAGGTCGTGAAGTAGCCTTTCCATACTTGGCTTGCTCTGCCGAGCGAACCTCCTTGACCAGTCCAAGAAATACCCATCCAGCCTTCCCAATGCGAGACGGAGTCGATGGGTACCGGGTCTACTAGGTGCTTGGGCATTCCCTGGATACCAGCCACAATCGGTGACTTGAGTGGCGTACCTGGGTCGGAGGAGCTGCGGAACTGAATGTCCCACACGCCGGGCTTTCCTGTGTTTGTGGGAGTGAGCCCACCCAAATAGGTCACGCTAGCGTTTGGGTTCACTTGTTTGGCCACTTGTTCAATGCCTTGACGGATGTTTCGCTGATCGACGGGCTGGCTGCCGGAGTAGCCGCCTGCGGTGAACGTGTTTGCGGTGTAGCCGACAATCACGACGTCCTCGGCGTCGGATGAGGTCAGCGGTAGGCCGCGCCGCCCCTGAGAGGTGGCAGTCATGCCACCAATGGGCTCATTCTTGAGTAACACCGGCGCCTCTTCGGACATCTGCAACGCGGTAGCTTGGTGGTCCGGCGCGCGGCGCTGATTGTCGACAGTGTAGTCGGGACCCGCGTACGGGACGATGCCGGCCGGGTCGAACTCGCCGAACATCATGCGTGTCGTGTACATGCGGACCAGCTCGGAGTCTATGTCGGATTCCGAGACCAGTCCCGCCACGTACCCTGCCTCGATGTGTGTGTTGTAATCGTCATCTTGGCAGTCGATATCGGTCCCTGCCTTGAGTGTCCACATGACGCCGTCCAGACGAACGACGCTACTGTCCCAACCCTCGGGCTGCCACTTGTGACGGTTGTATGTGTCTTCGACCGCGGAGCAATCGGAAGTGACGTGGCCGTCG
>JAISBQ010000009.1 GCA_031266115.1 Bifidobacteriaceae bacterium | reverse complement strand
GCCCTCCAGACCGTCGAGTTTCAGGTTTCCGGGCTCCCAGGGGCCATCTCGGCCCCAAAAGGTGAAGGCGCCTAGTGGGGGGCGTTCCAGTCCAGGAGTTGGACGATGACGCCGGCCGGGTCGCGTACCTGGAGCGAGCGCTCGCCCCACTCGTCGACGGTCAGGGGCATGGTAATGGTGACGTCCTCAGACTGGAGGCGGGCGAGTTCTCCCTCCAGGTCGTCGACCTCGAAGGCGATGATGACGCCAGCCGCGGCGATGTCGCGCTGGTCCGCCGGCAGGGTCGACAACCCGAGCGCGAGGAAGACCACGTTCATGCCGGCATCGTCCCTGGTCAGTGAGGCAAATCCAGGTGCCTGCATGGCAATTGAGAAGCCGAAATGCTCGGCGAGGAACCCAGCCGATGCCTCGGGGTCGGGGACGTTCAGGCTGATGGCGGATGAGGTGATGTTCATGGAGGTTCCTTCCAGGTCGAGTGGCAACCGGGCGTTGGCCCGGTCTTCAACGCGGCCCAGGCCCGAGGCGGCGTGCCTCAATGTGGGAAGGCCGCTGACAAGCCAGACACTATACGATGTACAGAGTAATGACGTCAAGGCAGAATGACTGTGTGCCCGACACCATGGATGCCCCCGACCCGCACGCCACCCCCGACGAGCGCGGGAACACCACCACGCCCACTCCACGCGCGAACGCCGGCGATCCCGCGCGGACCTTGGCGCTGCTGTGGCGCGACCCCGCTGCGATTCCCCGGCGGGGTCCCGCACGGATGCTTGACCTCGACGCCGTAGTCGATGCCGCCGTCGCCCTGGCGGACGCCAACGGCCTCGCCGCCGTGTCGATGCGGCGCCTTGCTGCGGTCCTCGGTATCGCGCCGATGAGCCTGTACACCTACATCCCGTCCAGAGCCGAGTTGCTCGACCTCATGCTTGACAGGGTGTACGCGACCATGCCCAACGTCCCGCCCGTCCCATCGCATCCCTGGCGTGAACGGTTGGCCAGCGTGGCACGGGAGAACTGGGCGCTGTGTCGCACCCACCGGTGGCTTCCCACGGTCGCGACCACGCGCCCGGGCCTCGGTCCTGGGGCGACGGCGAAATACGATCGTGAACTGGCGGCATTCGACGGCCTGGGGCTGGCAGACACCACCGTCGACGACGCCCTTACTCTCGTGTTGACCTTCGTTCGAGCCTCGGCGCTCGCGGCTATCGAGTCCGATGCGGCCGCAACCGAGTCGACGGCGTCCGATGCCGAGTGGTGGGAGACGGTCGCCCCTCACCTTGCCAACGCGCTCGACCCCGAGAGATTCCCGCGGGCCGTCCGTGTCGGTTCGGCCGCTGGGAACGCCCGAGGCACCGCATACGATCCGGGCCATGCCTTCGAGTTCGGCCTAGCAAGGATCCTGGACGGTCTGGCCGACTTCTGGTGCCGGGTTTCAGGTTTGGGGGCCGGAAACGCCGTTTCCGGCCCCCAAACCTGAAACCCGGCACCAGGGAGGGGTGGGGCCCGTGGGCCGTTGATCCCTTGCGTCGCTCCTGTGGGCGCGGGACACTTGCCGGCGAGGGTGCGCTCGTGCCCATCCATCAGGGGCCCAGCCGTGGCACGGACGCAGACAACCCACCACGGTGTGCGGAAGGACGAATTCCCATGCGACGTCGGATATTGATCGCGCTGGTGGCTGCCGCTGGCCTTGTCACCGCGGGGTGCTCGGGTGGCAACGACAGGTCCACGCAGGACGATGGCGGAGCCTCCTCCTCCGATACGGTCGAGGTCTACAGCTGGTGGACATCGCCATCGGAGGAACTCGGCTTGGACGCCCTGCAGGAGGTCTTCGCGCAGGAATACCCCGAGATCCAGTTTGTCAACGGCGGTGTCGCGGGTGGCGGCGGGTCGACCAAACAGCTTCTCCAGGCCCGGCTTGAGGCGGGTGAGCCGCCCGACTCCTTCCAGGTTCACGCCGGAAGGGAGGCGCAGGACTACATCGACGCCGGCCATGTGACCGATATTTCGGATCTCTACAATGAATTCGGCCTCGACGGCGTCTTCCCGCCGGGTCTTCTCGACATGCTGACCCAGGATCGCCATCTCTACACCATCCCCTCCAACGTTCATCGCGCCAACGTGCTGTGGGCTAGCGTGCCCGCCTTAGAGGATGCTGGCATCGATCCGGGCGCCATCGCCTATCCCACGGTTGACGCCTTCATCGCCGACTTGGAGAAGATCGCCGATCAGGCCGAGGTGACGCCGCTGGCCGTCGGCGGCACGTGGACCCAGGTTCACCTCCTGGAGACCATTCTGATCGCCGAGCTTGGGGCGGATGGCTATGACGGCCTGTTCGACGGGACAACCGATTGGTCCGGTCCGCAGGTGGGAGCGGCACTGGAAGAGTTCCAAACGCTGATCGGTCTCACCAACGAGGATCGCGAAGAATACGACTGGGAATTCCCCACGCAGATGGTGGTGGACGGCGATGCCGCCTTTACCATCATGGGCGACTGGGTGCCGGCACTGTTGGAATCCAATTCTCTGGTCGAGGGGGTCGACTATGTGTGGGCCCCCAGCCCCGGCACGGACGGGATTTACGACTTCCTGGCCGATTCCTTCTCGATGACGGTCGGAGCACCCAACCCTGCTGGCGCCAAGGCGTGGCTTGCCGTGATCGCGTCCGCGGATGGGCAGGCCGCCTTTAATCAGGTCAAGGGCTCCATTCCTGCCCGCACCGACGTGGACCTGTCGCAGTTCTCCAGCTATCAGCAGGCGGCGGCGCAGTCCTTCGCGAGCGACGCCATCGTCGGTTCTATTCAGCATGGGGCGGCCGCCACGATCGCCCAGGGCGAGGCCGTGAACCGGGCGGTCTACGCGTTTGTCACCTCAGGTGCGGACGATCTGGCGAAGTTCCAGGCCGACCTCACCGCCGCATTCGCCGAGTAGTCTCCACCCGCCGGCGATGGCGCTGCTCGCCCTCTCAGCGGAACACGACGGTTCGCCCGTCGTTGACAAGGATGCGGTGCTCGGCGTGCCATCGCACGGCGCGGGCCAGGGCGCGGCGTTCGACGTCTTCGCCGAGTGCGACGAGGTCGGCAGGGTGGTCAGCATGGGTGACGCGTTCCACGTCCTGTTCGATGATGGGGCCCTCGTCGAGGGTGGCCGTCACGTAGTGGGCGGTAGCACCGATGAGTTTGACCCCGCGCCGGTAGGCCTGCTCGTAGGGGCGGGCTCCCCGGAAGCTCGGGAGGAACGAGTGGTGGATGTTGATGATGCGGTTGGGGAAGGTCTCGCAGAATTGGTCGGACAGGACCTGCATGTACCGCGCGAGGACCACAAGTTCGACGCGCTGGGCGCGGATGAGATCCCTCAGGGCGCCCTCGGCCTCGGCTTTGGTCTTAGGGGTGACGGGGATGTGATGGAAGGGCACGCCGTAGAAGGCGGCCACATCGGCGAGCTGGGTGTGGTTGGAGACCACCGCGACAACCTCAATGGGGAGGTGTTCTTGCGAGCGGCGGTAGAGCAGATCGTGCAGGCAATGGGGCGCCTTGGAGACCATGATGAGAGTGCGCATGGGACGTCCGATGGCGTCGAGGTTCCATTCCATGGCGAACCGGCTGGCCACGGGGGCCAGAGCCGAGCGCAGGACATCGGCGTCCGCCACGGCTTCCATCTGGACTCGCATGAAGAACCTGCCTGAGGTGGGATCGCCGAACTGCTGGGACTCGACGATGTTCCCCCCCACGCCTGCGATGGCCCCGGAGACCGCGTGGACAATCCCTGGTCCGTCGGGGCAGGAGAGCGAGAGCACCACTTGTGGCGCGGTGAGGGGTGACACGGTCGCCAACTCTACCGATCCTCCGACACGCGAACCCGGGGCCGCCAGGCGTGCCGCACGCGGCACATCCGGCAACCCCGGGTTCGGTGTCAATCAATCAGGGAAGTGGGGCTTCCACCCGCCTGCCCTACTTGATCTTCTTGGTGGCCTTGGAGGTCTTGATCGTGGAGACCAGGCCCGACTTGGTGCCGGTCACCCTGACCTTGATCTTCTTGCCCTTGAGTGCCTTGGTGATCTTCAGCGAGGCGCTGGTGGCGTTCTTGATCACCTTGCTGCCGGCATACCAGCGGTACGAATAAGCGGTGCCCGACGTCCACTTGGCGACCTTGGCCTTCAGCGTCTTGCCGACCTTGGCCGTGCCGGTGATCTTGACCGTTCCAGCCTTGACCGTGGCAGGCGCCGGGACGAGCCCGGCCACTGCCTTGGACAGGGCCGTCAACGCGGCCTGGACCTCGGCCGGGGTCGCCGCCGGGTTGGCGCCGACGGTCTTGGCCGTGGCCAGCGCCGCCTGGACCGCCTGGACCGACGCCGGCGTGTAGGCGCCGGCCTTGGCGACGAGCGCCTCGGCGTCCGCGGTCACGGCGGCGAGGGCGGTCTTGGTCGCGGTCGCTGCTGCTGCTGCCGCCGCCGCATCGGCCTGCCTCTGAGCCTCGGCCGGGGTGACGCCGCTGGGCTGATCAGGTGCCTTGGCGGGAACCGGCTTGAGGC
>JAISBQ010000008.1 GCA_031266115.1 Bifidobacteriaceae bacterium | reverse complement strand
CATCAAGCAGGTCGCGCGCGCCGGTGCCAAAGCCCTTGGCGTCGAGGCGATCGGCCTGTTCTACTACCACCGGCCCGATCCGGCCGTCCCGTTCGCCGATTCGGTGGGAGCCCTCGTGGAGTTGTTGGACGATGGCGTGATCGTGCGGGCCGGCGTGTCCAACGTCAACCCGGCCCAGATCGCCGAGGCCCGCGAGATCCTGGGCGGCCGGCTCGACGCGGTCCAGAACCAGTTCTCCCCGGCCTTCCGCTCATCCGAGCCGGAGCTTGACCTGTGCGCCGAACTCGGCATCGCGTTCCTCCCGTGGAGTCCCCTCGGTGGCATCGGCCGGGCCAAGTCCGTCGCGACCCGGTTCACCGCGTACCAAGACGTGGCCGACGCGCGCGGTGTCTCCCCCCAGCAGGTGGTCCTGGCCTGGGAATTGGCCAAGTCCCCCGGCGTGATCCCGATCCCCGGCGCCACCCGCCCCGCCTCGATCCTCGACTCGCTCAAGGCCACCGACCTGACCCTCACCCCCGAGGAACTGGTCACGCTGGGCTGACCTACGCCGCACCTGACATCGTGGCGACTGGTGTCGCCTGCGCCAGGCGGCACTCCGCATCGCTTGGGCTCGCCCCGTGGGGGCGCCGAAATCGGTGCCAGTGTGCTCGGCCCTCCACAACGCTCGGGCCCAGCACGGTCGCGGTCGATCCCTTCACTTGCTGCAGGGAACCGTATGCTGCCCAACCGGGAAATCCGTGTTGTCCAGCCCGGCCGGCCACGTTCCGGCGCGGTGAGCGCCGTTCGGCTCGGATTCCCGTCGCCGATGACGGCGCCAGACCATCCCGCGCCACGGACACCGTCCACAACCACCCTCACCCGCTGTCCCCCCCCCACGGCGCGATTCGCCGCCGGGCCGTGCCACCGCCGGGCCGTCCCACGTCCCGCCGCTCCGCGCCGCAGACACCGTCCACAACCAACCTCACCCTCCACCCCCCGGCCGATTCGCCGCCAGGTGTAGCCAGCCTGCAAGGGCTTGACCGAGGGCGAGACCGCCATCGTTGGCGGGGACCACGCGATGGACCAGCACCGGCAGGCCCACGTCGGCTAAGCGCGCCAGACAGTCGGCCGTGAACAGGCGGTTCTGGAAGACCCCGCCCGTGAGTCCAGCCACCTCCGCTCCCGAAGTCCGCGCGCTCGCGACCAGGGCGTCCACCGCGATCCCCGCCAACCCGGCGTGGAACTGCCGGGCCAGGCAGGCTGGCGCGACGCCATCGGCGCGAGCGGCCGCGTCGGGCCGCCTCCCTGACGCACTGGACCCCCCGTGGGAGGGGCGCGCGCCACCACCAATCGCATCGACGATGGCGCCCACCAGCTCCCGCACATCGGCGAACCTCACGTGGGCGCACGCCTCATGAGAACACGCGCGAGCCAACCGTTCGAGTTCCATCGCCGCTTGCGCCTCATATGTCACGTGATGCCGCACGCCCAGCAACGCCGCGACCGCGTCGAACAACCGGCCCGCACTGGTGGTGGCCACCACACCGACACCGCTGGCGAGTTGCGAACGGACTAGCGCCACCTCAGCAGGTGAGGCGGCGGCGCGTAGGGAGGGAACGTCATCGTGCGCGGTGAATGCGGCGAGCACCGCGTGAGCAACCTTCCACGGATTCTGGACGGCGCTATCCCCGCCCGGCAGGGCAAACGGTGGGAGGTGCCAGGCGCGCTGCCAGTCCATCGGGTCGGCGGCGAAGGTGAGAATCTCCCCGCCCCACACGTTCCCGTCGAGTCCGTAGCCGGTTCCGTCGAACACCGCGATGGCGGCCCGGCGGCCTACCGCGCGATGCTCGGCGAGGAGGGACAGGGCGTGGGCGTGGTGGTGCTGCACCTGGAGTAGGGGCAGGTCGTGGGCCTCGGTGTAGCGCTCGGCCCAAGCGGTGGTGGCGTAGCCCGGATGCAGGTCGGCCGCCACCAGCGCCACATCCTCGCGGTGCATCGCGCTCATCTGTGCCACCGAGCGCTCGAACGCCCGCTGACATGCCAACGACCCCATGTCCCCGATATGCGCAGACAGGAACGCCATCCCGCCACGGGTCATCGCGAAGGTGTTCTTCAACTCGCCGCCCACGGCGAGCACCCGCCCACCCCCGTCGCCAAGGCGCACCGGCAACGGCGCGTAGCCGCGGGAGCGGCGGATGGGGGTGGCGCCCTCGCCATCGGCCATGAGAACCGAATCCTCGACCGGAACGTGAATGGGCCGGTCATGGGTGAGCACAGCGTCCACGATGGGCGCGAGGTCTCGCGCGGCGTCGCGGTTCCGGTAGATCAGGGGCTCACCGGATATGTTCGCGCTCGTGGCGATCACCACCTCCCCCGGGGCCACCAGCAGCGTGTGGAGCGGGGCCGAGGGGAGCATCACCCCCACGTCGCCGAGCCCAGGGGCGACGCCGGCGGCGAGGTCGTAGCCGGCCGCCATCGGCGCGAGGACAATCGGCCGCTGAGGGGATGTCAGCACCCGCTCTTGGGTGGGCGAGAGATCCGCGAAAGACCGCGTGGTCGCCACATCCGGCGCCATCACCGCGAACGGCTTGTGCGGCCGGTGCTTGCGGCGTCGCAGCCTATCCACCGCCGCGTGGTCGCGCGCGTTCGCCATCACGGTGAACCCACCGATCCCCTTGACGGCCAGGATCCCCCCACCGGCCAGAATTCCCCGCCCCCGCACGATGGCGTCCCCCCACTCCCCCAACACCTCGCCACCGTGAGTGGCCGGCAGACCCGCGGCGCGCGAGGCGGGATGGAGGTGGGAGGCGGATGCGGCATCGGCGGGGGACTGGAGCCATAGGCGGGGGCCGCAGTCGAAGCAGCTGATGGGCTGGGCGTGGTAGCGACGGTTGGTGGGGTCGGTGTACTCGGCCCGGCAGGCGTCACACATGGGGAAGGCGGCGAGCGTAGTCAGGGGACGGTCGTAGGGGACGTCGCGGATGATGCTCAGGCGCGGACCGCAATTGGTGCACGTGATGAAGGGGTAGAGGTAGCGACGGTCCGCGGGATCGGCCATCTCGGCGAGGCAGTCGGCGCATGGGGCGACATCCGGAGGGATCAGCGTGGGCAGACCGGACGCCCGCTCGCTCGGGACTATCCGGAAAGACGCCTCGCCCGCCGCGGGTGGAAGTTCAGTCCACTCCACGGAGACGATGTGTGCCAGCGGGGGGGCGTCGGCGGCGACAGAATCAGCGAACGCGTCGACCTCCGCGGGCGTGCCCTGGACCTCAATGAACACCGACTCGTCGTCGTTTCCGCACCACCCGGTCACCGCGAACGTGGCTGCGGTGCGCGCCACATGGGGACGGAAACCGACCCCCTGGACCACGCCGCACATGGTGTACCGCCGCCGGATCGGCTGGGGTGGTGGTGGAGTCGCGGTGGGCGGCGGGACGGAGGGTGACACCGGTATGGCGGGACGTAGTCCAGCGACCGGCGCGGTGGGCGGCGGGTCGGGATGCGGAGGTCGTGGCACGGGTTCGACGATTCACTCGGTCGGCGATCAGGGTGACGGCCGATGTCCCGGGTGAGCATAGGCTCCCCGCCATTCTGACAGTCCATCGCCGTCCGATACGGGCACCGACCGGGAAGCCCAGACCATGGCGCCGGTGGCGAGCTCGGACCTATCCCCGGGCCCACGCACCACGGCACCGCCCGTCGGTATCGAAAGCCATGTTGAGCACCGCGACGGCAAGAACCTGGTGGGTGTCGAACCCGTGGAAAGCGCCCTGGGTAGCGTCTCGTCGCCCTCGCCGTGTGGCTGGTCCTGCTGGTCACCGCGATGGTCCGGGCTCGCGATGCCACCAAGGGACCGCTCCCCGTGGTCCTTCCGACGCCTATCGCGAGTCCTTTCGGTGACCTGTCTTCCGTCGCGGACGGAACGCGACACGGAAACCAGGGTCAACCGGCGTCAGCCGAATCCGGACCCTCGCTGTCAACCGCCGCCTCCTCACGCACCCCGGCGACAGCGTCGATCTCGGCCTCGATGAGACTGATCACCTGGGCGAGAGCGGTGCGCGCAGGCTCGGAGAGAGGTGCGCCAAACTCGAAGGACTCGCCCTCGATGAGAACCACGTCGATATCGCCGGGCATCTGATCGCCGAGGAGCCATCGGCCGAACGCCAGAGCGTGGTTCCACCGGAACTCGTGGCTCGCCAGTCCTCCCATGGGTGGGAACTCCGCGACACCAGCGCCGGAGACCCGGACCACCGTGCCCGGGCGCAGCCCCGTCCGTGCGGCGTCCACGAGGATGACGCGCCCCGCCCCACGCAGGCGAAACGCGACATCCATACCGGAGGTTCCCCCGTCAGCCAGTTCCACCAGCCCGCCCACCCCGGGGCCGGCATCGGCGGCTTCCTTCCACCGGACGGGTGGGCCGGCATCGGCGACGCCACGGTCCCACAGGTGACGGACGATGGCGGGCCCAACCGCATCATCGCCGCGCAGCGGGTTCCCGCAACCGATCACCAGCAGCGCCGGTCCGGGGCGGGTCGCCTCGACGCCAAGCAGATCGATGAGGGCGAGCGGCGACGCCGGCACGGGCGGGGGATCGGCCGGGTAGACGGGGCCGTCCGCAGACATGGGCATCGGATCTCACACCATCGAGTTGACCACGAACGATGACAACTCGCGGCCCGTGCGCCCGTCATAGGCGTGGACCTGGCACACGATGCACGAGTCGAAGCTGCGCGCCACGTGACCCAGCTCCACGGGATCGTCGGGGTCGCGGATCGGAGCGCCGATGAACGCCCGCTCCATCGGTCCCGGCACCGCGTCCTTGTCGCGGGGAGAAATGTTCCATCCCGATGGCGTGATGACGTTGTAGTTGGCGATCTTCCCGTCCTCGATGACCACCCAGTCCTGCAGCGCGCCGCGGGCAGCCTCGGTGGCGCCATAGCCGCGGGCCGATGTCGGATCCACCGGCTCGGAATAGAACGATTCGCCCAGGTCAAGCGCCGCCAGCCACGACGTGACCAGCCGGTAGTAGCTGGCCGCCTCGTGCATCCGGGCGAGTTGACGAACAAAGACGGACGGCCCCTTGACGGCGAGGACATCGGCAATCAACGGGTCATAGTCCTGGTGGGGGGCGGTGCGTGGCTGGCCGGCGATCACCCGGCGCGCCAAAGGCCCGGCCTCGAGGGGAAGCCGGCCAGCCCCAGGCACGTCGTAGCGGGGCGCCTTGCCGAACGAGTACTTGCCCTGGTCGCGGCCCGCCGCGGGGTCGGTGGCGTCCTGGGTGCCATCCCACGGGTGGACGGCGTCCGGGCCGCGATAGAACGAGTGCGCGACATCCTCCGAGACGCGGGCCTGGTCGAATTCGTAGTGGACGCCGTCGGCATACACCCCGGCGCGGGTGATGAGGGCGGCCGAGCGCCCCTCAATGGTCGGGTTCTCGTACAGTGCCGGCTCAAAGTAGGTGCCGGTGGCGAGATAGTTGCCGTATCCGCCGCCGTAGGTGTCGAGTCCGATGTCGAGGGCGTGGCGGATGAACAGGCCGCAGTCCGAATCCCTGTGGGCCGGATCCTCGTCCAGCCAGGTCATCACGTCATCCCAGGTCTTGTTGGCGAGCCAGCGGTCTACCGGGCAGCCCAGCCATTGCTCCTCCAGCCAGCTGGCCCGCCAATGGTCGATCACGGCGGTGGCGCGCGTCACATCCGCCAGCGTGGGTGCGCCCATGATGCCGCCCGGGATCATGAACGACGAATGCGGCCACTGACCTCCGAAGATCGCATACACCTCGACCGGTTCCTGGCTGAGCACCACCCCGCGCTGATAGCTGGTCCCGGTGAACGCGCTGAACCGGCGCACCACCTCGTCATAGCTGGGCGCCTTGGCATAGACCGGATTGACCAGGTCGATGGCGAATAGTGCATAGAAATAGCGTGGGATGGACTGAAGCGTCTCGACCGCCTGGGCGATGTTGCGCACCAACGTCGCGTTGGGTGGGACATGGGATGCGAACGCCGTATCCAGGGCGTACGCCGCCTTGTAGAGATGGGATCCGCCACAGATCCCACAAATCCTTGGCGTCATGATCACCCCCGCCCGCATGTCCTTCCCGCGCAGGATGGTCTCGAATCCGCGGAACATCATCGCGCGGGTCCAGGCATCACTCACCACGCCATCGGCGATGGTCACCCGCACATCGAGATCCCCTTCTACCCTGCCCAGCGGGGAGACGTTGAGATCGATCGTGGTGCTCATGGACTGCCCCCTTTCTGCCTGCGTTGCCCATTGTGTGGACGATGCCGGCCCTCACCTCGCACCCCAGCCAGCTGCCCAGTCCCGGTACCCCGGCCTTCACACGACAAACATGTCGTCCTTGGCCCACTGAGGGGCAGCGACCTTCGCGGCGCCGGCCATGGCGAGGTACGTGAGATGGTCCTGGTCGGGCGGCATGTCGCGCGGCACGGCCCCGGCGATCATCTGGGTTGTGAACACCGTGCCCGGGGCGAGATCGTCGAACGGGAATGCCGGTTCGGTGCATCCGAGGCACGGCATCCCGGCGCGGGTCTTGGACGACTGCCTGTTCCACAGGATTCGGTTGCATGAGGAGTGGGCAAGCGGCCCCTTGCATCCCAACTCGTAGAACATGCAGCCCGTCCGAGTGCCCTCGCCGAAGAACTCGGTGTCCTGCTTGTACTCGTAGAAGGAGTTACGCGAACAGCCGCTGTGCGTGAAGGACGTGAAGAACGTCCGCGGGCGGCCCAACTCGTCCAGCGTGATGTCCTTCACCCGGCCGGTACCCAGTGCCACGAGGATCTGGGTGATCCAATCCGGGTGTGCGGGACAGCCGGGGATGTTGATGACAGGCAGGCCGCTCGCGGACCGCCAGTCGGACCCGAGGTAGCCCCCTGGCGTGCCTCGGTGGTACTGGAGACCGGTCGAGTCCGTCGGATTGGGCTCCGCGGCGACCAGTCCTCCCCACGTGGCGCACGATCCGATCGCGACAACAATCGACGCGACCGACGTCAGATCCGTCACCCAGTCCTTCATGGGACGCTCGGCAAACATGTCGAACCGTCCGCTCCCATCGGGGCCCTGGATCACGCTGCCCTCGAACACGAACACGTCGAGTGGCCGCGCACCGGAAGCACAATCGGCGAGGATCTGCTGCGTATCCTTCCCCATCTCCACGGACAGCGATGGGTGCCAGAGCACGTCCAACCCAAAGTCGGTGATCAGATCGACCACCGTCGGCTTGTTGGCATTGAGGAACGACATCGTGTTCCCGGAACACGCTCCGCCTTGCAACCACAGGACAGTTGTCATCTGTCCGCTCCCTTCTGGCCAGAGTCATCGCCCGCGCTCTTGGGCGACCCCGCCGGTCTCAGCGCTTGCCCCAACGCCGTCACCAACCTCAACACGAAGTCGATCCCGCGGTTGAAATCGCGGTCCCGCATCATCATCGGCAACCGGAGGATCGACCGCCGCCGATGCGGCGGTTCCGTCGCTACCTGAACCTGGACCGCCCGCGCGGCGTCAAGAAACGCGAACAGCATGTCCAGGAAGCCGGCATCCATGATGCGGGACGCGGCGAGTTTGGCGATTGCGTCATCGTCGGCTAGACGTGCCGTCAAGGCCAGCGATTGGCGCCCAACCTTCGCCGCCTGCGGCACCACCCGCACGATGGCGCCGTCCTCCCGGACCTTGCCGGCCACCAGACGGTAGGTGCCCCGGACGTTGTCCATCACCTCGGGGCTGCGGACCAGGAAACTCGAAGCAACCTCCAGAAGCCCGCCGAGCGTGTCAAGGTTGTCCAGCAGTGTGTGCAGTGCAGCGACAGTGCCGGGGTCGTTCAACCTGTCGGCCAGGGCTTGGTCTCCAGCGGCGGTCGCGGAGCCCGCGGCGGTCGCGGGGGTCGCGGGGGTCGCGGAGCCTGGAGCACCTGCGGAACCTGCGGAACCCTCCGCCGACCGCGCGGCACCGGCAGGGCTCGCGGCACCTGCTGGACCTACTGGGCTTGCGGAGCCCGCGGGACTTGCGGAGCCCGCGGCACCCCGCGCCGACCGTGCGGCGCCGGCCTGGGCTGCCATGGCCAACCTCCTTCACGGGCGGAATTCGGGCCAGTGTAGGTCGGCGCACCCGCGGCGCTCGGCGTCCCGGCCGCTGGTCCCGGCCAGCGGCCACCCGAGGACCGACGGACGGACGCGCGGCTGGCACGCGCACCCGCGACGGTCGGCGTCAGGGCTCTCGGTCCCGGCTAGCGGCCCTGGACCAACGGGAGCGCCCGGCCCACGCTCGGGCCGGCCCCTTCGCCGAGTTTCACCTTTGCGGGCTCCCGGAGGCGATTTCGGCCCCCAAACCTGAAACTCGACACCGGATGCAAGCCTCCCCACCGTCGAGTTTCAGGTTTGGGGGCTCCCACGGGCGGTTTCAGCCCCAGAACGTGAAACTCGGCGGCACCGGTGCCGGCACCGGCACCGGCAGCGGCAGCGGCACCGCACCGACCCGGCAGCGGGGCGGGGGCGCGGCCTGGGACAGCGTCCGGGCCTAGCCGTGCGCTCAGCGCGGCAGGTGCACCGTTCCGTCGGATTCGACGGCCAGACCGTCGGCCATCAGGCTCTCCAGCGCACACAGCGCCTGATCCAGGCGCCCCGGCGCGATGGCGAGGGCGTCCGCCCGGGGGATCGCACCGTCATCGGCGGACCGCAGCGCGGCCATGATCTGGCCTCTGACCTGGCGATCTGTCCCCTCCCACGCCTGCGATCGACGGCGCGGCGCATACGAATCCGCTGGCCGTCCGGCAGCCTGCCATGCGCACCACCCAGCCAGCGGGCAGCCGTCGCAGCGCGGCGAACGAGCCCTGCACACCAGCGCACCCAACTCCATCACCGCCACATTCCACCTCACCGAGTCTGGCGCCACAGCGGGTAGGAGCGATTCCGCGCGCGCACGCTCACCAGCGGTGGGACTGGGCGCCGCCAACGCGTCGCCACCAACCGCCCGCGCCAGGACGCGCCGCACGTTCGTATCCAGCACCACCGTACGCTGCCCGTACGCGAACGCCGCGACCGCCGCCGCCGTGTACGAGCCAATCCCGGGCAAAGATCGCAGATTTTCCTCCTGATCAGGCACGCGTCCGTCAAAGCTACCGACGATGCCGGCCCCCGCCTCCCGCAATCGCAGCGCCCGTCGCGGGTAGCCGAGCCTCCCCCAGGCGCGCAGCACATCGGCGGCGGGGGCAGCAGCGAGAGCGCCAGGGGTGGGCCACCGCCGAACCCACTCGGTCCAGGGCCCGATGACGCGAGCAACCGGCGTTTGTTGGAGCATGACCTCGCTGACGAGGATCGCCCACGGGGTACACGCGGGGTCGCGCCACGGTAGCGGACGCCCCTCGCGAGCGAACCACGCGACCACGGGTTCTACCAGATCAGGCACCACGCTGGTCTCCCCGCACCCGGCACGTCCACTTGGGTCTCCCCGCTGACGCGGTCGCGGGTGGGGAGTCTCCCCCGCGCCCGGCACGCCCACCCCACCACGCTCGCCCCGAGCCGCCCGACCGCCCGACAACCCACACCGACCTGCCCTCACCTGGCCGTACGTTCAGCCGCCTCGACCACATTGGTCAGGAGCATTGCGCGAGTCATCGGCCCCACACCACCAGGATTGGGAGAAAGCCATCCGGCCACCTCCGCTACCTGCGGGTCTACGTCGCCGATTAAGCGTGTGCGCCCGGAGCCCGAGCCTTCGGGGTCCGCCACCCGGGTGATCCCGACATCGAGCACCACGGCCCCCGGCTTGATGTCGGCGGCGCGCACCATCTGCGGTACTCCAGCAGCGGCGACCACCACATCGGCGGCGCGCGTCAGGCTCCGCAGGTCGCGGGTCCCGGTGTGAGTGAGCGTCACGGTGGCGTTGATGTCGCGCCTGGTCGCCAACAGTCCGATCGACCGGCCCACCGTCACTCCCCGGCCGATCACCACCATGGTGAGTCCGGCCAGGTCGATCCCCGCTCGCGTGATCAACTCCACAATCCCCCGCGGTGTGCATGGGACTGGCGTGACCAGCGGCTCGGCCATGCGCAGCACGAGCATCCCGAGGTTGTAGGGATGGAGCCCGTCCGCGTCCTTGGTGGGGTCGATGGCGTCCAGCGCTCGCCCCGCATCCAGATGCCCCGGCAGGGGAAGTTGCACGATGTACCCCGTGCACCGCGGATCGCAGTTCAAGCGGACGATGGCGGCCTCCACCTCCTCCTGCGACGCCTCAGCTGGCAGGTCCTCACGCAGCGACGCGATGCCCACCTCGTCGCAGTCGCGGTGTTTGCCAGCAACATAGGCGCGAGAGCCAGGATCGTCGCCGACGAGTACGGTCCCGAGGCCCGGTTGGATTCCCTCGACCCGCAGGGCGGCGACGCGCCGAGCGAGGTCGCGTTTGATCTCAGCGGCGGCGGCCCGTCCGTCGAGTATCTGCGCGGTCACCAGGCCGCCCCCGACCATGCGAGCATGGCGCTTCGCTCACGCCGATACCGCCCCGGCACCCCCACGGCGCCGACCTTCGCTGCACCGATCCGACCGCCGACCCCGCGGCGACTGTTCGCATCCCCAACGCCAGTCACTGGACGAGCCCCGGATAGAGAGGAAAGGCGTCCGCGAGGCGCCGGGTGCGCGCTTGCAGTCCGACGACATCGGCGGCCGACCCATCGCGCAGGGCGGCTGCGATCACGTCTGCTACCTCAGCGAACTCGGTCTCCCCGAATCCCCGTGTGGCGAGCGCTGGGGTGCCGATCCGCAGTCCGGATGTCACGCGGGGGGGGCGTGGATCGTTCGGCACGGCGTTGCGGTTCACGGTGATGCCGACCTCTTCGAGCAGGTCCTGGGCCTGTCTGCCGTCGAGGGTCGAGTCCCTCAGGTCTACCAACACGAGGTGCACATCGGTCCCGCCGGTCAGCACGCTGACCCCGGCGCGTGCGACGTCTGGGGCGTTCAACCGTTCGGCGAGGAGACGAGCGCCAGCGAGGGTCCGAGCTTGGCGTCCGCGGAACTCCTCGGTCGCGGCGATGCGCAGCGCAACGGCCTTGGCGGCGATGACGTGCATGAGTGGACCGCCCTGTTGGCCGGGGAACACGGCGGTGTTCAGGGCACGACCGTGGCGTTCGGCGTCCCGGGCGAGGATGAGGCCAGATCGTGGCCCGCCGAGAGTCTTGTGGACGGTGGTGGAGGTGACGTCGGCGATCGGCACGGGGTTGGGGTGCAGCCCTGCCGCGACCAGTCCGGCGAAGTGCGCCATATCGACCCACAGTGCCGCGCCCACCTCGTCGGCGATCTCTCGGAACGCCGCGAAGTCCAGGTGCCTCGGGTA
>JAISBQ010000402.1 GCA_031266115.1 Bifidobacteriaceae bacterium | reverse complement strand
TGGTGGCGACGGCATCGTCCGTGTGTACTTTGTTGCCTGGCGACGTGATCCTGACCGGAACCCCGGCCGGAGCCGCCCGGATCGAGCCCAGCGAACGGGTGACCTGCGAAGTGGCGGGGCTCGGAACCATCACCAACCCAGTGGTCAGGAGGTAGCGCGATGCGTCTGCGCTTCTGCCCCTCGCCGACCGGGGTGCCACACGTCGGAATGGTCCGCACGGCCCTGTTCAATTGGGCTTACGCCCGCCATACGGGTGCCACGTTCGTGTTCCGGATCGAGGACACCGATCCGGTGCGGGACTCCGAGGAGTCCTATCTGCAGCTCCTCGAGGCGCTGCGCTGGCTGGGGCTGGACTGGGACGAGGGCGTGGAGGTGGGCGGACCCTATGGCCCGTACCGCCAGTCCGAGCGGATGGACATCTACGCCAACGTCGCGCTCCAACTGCTCGAGGCGGGCCTGGCCTACGAGTCGTTCTCAACCCCGGAAGAGATCGAGGCGCGGCATGTGGCCGCCGGAAGACCGCCGAAACAGGGGTACGACGGTTTCGACCGGTCGCTGACCCAGGCCCAGCGCGAGGACTACCTGGCCCAGGGCCGCCGCCCCGTCCTGCGCGTCCCGATGCCGGACCAGGACCTCACCTTCACCGATCTGGTCCGGGGCGAGGTCACCTTCCGGGCCGGTTCGGTGCCAGATTTCGCCATCACCAGGGCCAACGGGCAGCCCCTCTACACGCTCACCAACCCCGTCGATGACGCGGTCATGCGGATCACGCATGTGCTGCGGGGGGAGGACCTGCTGTCCTCGACGCCGCGCCAACTGGTGCTTCACGGGGCTTTGGCGCAGCTGGGACTGACGGAGGCCGCGCCCCGGTTCGGACACCTGCCCTATGTGATGGGCGAGGGCAACAAGAAGCTCTCCAAACGCGACCCGCAGTCCAACATCTTCCATCAGCGCGACCGGGGCTTCCTGCCGGAGGGCCTGGTCAACTATCTGGCCCTGCTGGGTTGGGCCATCGCGCCCGACCGCGACATCTTCAGCCCGGCCGAGCTGGTGGCGGCCTTCGAGATCGGCCAGGTGAGCCCCAACCCGGCCCGCTTCGACCAGAAGAAGGCCGAGGCCGTCAACGCCGCCCACATCCGCCTGCTCCCGGTGGACGAGTTCGCCCGCCGCCTGGTGCCCCACCTGCACCTGCACGCGCTGGTCTCGGCGCCCCAGTGGGATTCGTTGAGCATGGCCGAGCAGTCGGTCCTGACGGCCGCCGCGCCGTTGGTCCAGGAGCGGATGGCCTTGCTCGGCCAGGCCGCCGCGGTGTTGGGTTTCTTTTTCGTGCCCGATGCCGCCGTCCAAGCCGAGCCCGAAGCTTTGGCCAAGCTGGCGCCGGACGCGCGCGCCGTGCTGGAGGCGGCTTTGGTGGCGCTGCGCGCCGTGGGGGAGTGGACCGCTGGCTCTCTTCACGAGGCCCTGAACATTGCCCTGGTGGAGGGTTTGGGCCTGCGGCCGCGCGACGCTTTCGCGCCCTTGCGGGTGGCCATCACCGGGAGGCGGGTGTCGCCGCCGCTGTTCGAGTCGATGGAGATCCTGGGCCGGGAGAGCTGCGTGGAGCGGACCGACCGTCTACGCCTATACCTCGACACGGCATCGTCCAAGCGGGACTGAAGGGCCGTGTGCTTGGCGGGACCATGGACCCGGTAGCATGGTAGCGGGCTGTGCTTGCGCGGGATTGACGGGCGGGTACTGCCAGGTCGGCCTCGATGGGACGCTTGGCCCTGCCCTTCAGAGAGGAATGGGTATGTCTGGTCGTAATGGTCTGCGGTCGGTCTCGCCAGTTGGGCGTGCGAGGTTGCGCATTGCGTGTCTGGTCTGCGCTTTTGGCCTGATGGGCCTGGTGCTTTCGACTGGTTTGCAACCGGCCGGCGCCGATGTGGAGATCCGTCCGAATCTGCCCGTCAACATTGTCCTGATCGGGGACTCGTACACTGCGGGGAACGGCGCGGGCGCGTATTACGGCCCTGACGGTTCGTTCCGGAGCCATAACAATTACGGCGAGAAGTATGCGGAATGGCTGCGCGAGCAGGGCGTGCCGGCCAGGGTCACCAACTTGGCCTGGGGAGGGGCAACGACGGAAGACGTGCTCGACGAGCAACTCGTGACCGGCAACGATTCCGTGTTGCGGCAGGCAGACTTGGTCCTCTTGACCGTTGGCGGAAACGACGTGGACTTTTCAGGCGTAGTCGAGGCGTGTTTCTGCACCCTGCCGGCGTTTCTGTGTGACCAATCGCCAACGAACTGCCGGACCAGGGTCGAGCTGGCTGAGGCTGGTTTAGACGACCCGAACAATGACCAGGATGTGCGGGATCAAACCTGGAGCATCTTGGAATACCTGGACACCAAGATGGACCACTTGCGGGGGCGGGTTGTGTTGTTGGGTTATCCGCGACTGAGCCTGGACACGGATTACGTCATTCGGGTGCTGGATTCGATCGGCGGCGGGGATTCGCCTTACAACCCTTCTGCAGGTGTGCGCCGCGCCGGGCAGAAGGCCGAGGATATGCAGCGGGACTTAGTTTACGATTTCAACTACACCCATGGTCTTTCAGTGACCTATCTGCCTGCGGTCGACGACAGGTTCGTCGGCCACGAGCCGGAGCCCGAGATCGGCCGGAATCCGTACCGGTGGTTGAACGAGTTTTTCGAGTCGCGGGGGGATGTGGGCGACGACGGCAAGACGCATGCGAAATTGTCCAAGACCAAGGCAGAGTTCTACCACCCCAACCTGATTGGGCACCGCGAGATGGCCGCCGAGTTGGCGGACCGGATCGGCGCTGTCAAGCGCGTGTGGGATCCGGACAGCACACTGTACTTCCGGCCCGCTGTGGACGTGGTGTTCGTGGTGGATACCACGGGTTCGATGGACCCCATCATCTCGCAGGTGTCACGGAACATCGAGCAGATTGCCACATCGATTCATAGCCGGTCGAGTTCGGTGCGGTTCGGGCTGGTTGAGTACCGCGATGACGTAGACGCGTTCCAGGCGCGCCTCGATCTCGATTTCACCGGTTCTGTGCCGGAACTGAAGGATGCGGTTTACCGTCTCCGCGCAACCGGGGGCGGCGATGCTTTGGAGTCGATGTACTCGGGGATCATGACGGCTTTGGAGTTGGATTGGCGGCCGGGGGTCCGGAAGATGGCGTTCGTGTTCGCGGACCAGCAGGCGAAGGACCCCGAACCCGTGACCGGTTACACGTCGGATCAGGTGCGTGACAAGTCTTTGGCGGTCGATCCGGTTGAGATCTACGGGATCGGTTCGGCTGTGCTTACGGGTGAGCCGTTCGCCGGCCTGGTGTCCGCGACGAACGGCGCGCTGTTCGAGGTCGGCAGCGACGACCTGGCCGATGCGGTGGCCGACGCGATCGGCCAAGCGACCGCGAACCCGGAGGGGTGGATACAGGGCCCGTATGTGGCGGCGGTCGGCGAGCCACTTGTTCTGAACGCCGGGGGATCGTTCTCCCCGGCGGGCGAGATCGTGTCTTATGAGTGGGACTTCGACGGCGACGGGATGTGGGACCAGACCACAACCGGTTGGACCGTGGAGCACGTCTACGGCGAGTCGTTCGACGGCGTCGCGGGGGTGCGGGTGACCGGACCAGATGGCCTCACGGCGCTCGGGTCGACGCCCGTGTTGATCACGAACGACGGTGACTCGACTTCGAGCGAGATTGACAATTGTCCGGATGTCGAGAATTGGGGCCAGGCGGACACCGACCAGGACGGGGTCGGGGACGAGTGCGATTCGACCTCAGGGTGGATGACGCTGGACGGAACGTTGGTGGGGTTGACCGACGAGGACATTGAAGCTTACCTGCAGGCGTCCGTGCCGACCGACGCGGGCGAGAAGCCTTCTTCGGCCCCGTCGCCGACGTCCTGGGCGCCGCCGGGTGGGACGGGTTCCTCTGCTGCCGCGCCCGTTGCGGCGGTCCCGAAAGATGGTGGCCCACTAGCTGTGACCGGTGGAGGCGCGGCGGGCTGGCTGCGGGTGGTCTCGCTCGCTGTGATGGCTGCTGGCGTGGTGATGATCGCGGCGGCCCGGCGCGGGGTCACTCGGGGACGCCATGAGCGCGCACGGTCGTGAGGAGGGCGCCGGGGCCGACGGCGTCGATGCCGCGGAGGAGCCCGCGCGTCGGTGGTGGTCGCCGCGGCGGAAGGTGGTCGGGGTGCTGGTCCTTGCTGCGGTCTTGGCCTTGGGTTTGGGGATCTACGATTTTGGGAAGGGCTCGGCTTGGGGCGGTGACGAGCCGCTGGGGCCTCTGGTGGACGACCCGTTAGCGGCCAAGGACCTGCTGGGATTGACCTTGTCGTACTCGGAGGAGATCCCCCAGACCAGCCTCGACTACTTCATGAGCATCGAGGGGCACTGGGCCTCGGTCGAGCGCCGTTTCGAGGCCGGCCCGTGGGGCTTGGCCGGGACGGTGGAGCGGATCGTGGCGTACGCCCAGGACAGCGGCTGGACTGTCCTAGACCTCGAGTATTACGTTCACCGCGCCGAGCACAGCGAGCACGACCAGGAGTGCGCCCGAGCGCGCCTGAGCAAACCAGTCGATGGCCGTAGGATGCTGTCATATCTGGATGTCCGTGACACGACTGTCGATTCGGACGGCTCCGTGACGGTCTCGCTCTATTGGCAACGCCAAGACGACACCAACGAAACCGTCCCAACGGGTCCCGCGCCCGAGTCCCTGGACCCGCTGCAGATGGCGCCATGATCTGGGGTCGAATCGTGGTCAACGGTAGCGCTGCCTATTGGGGTGTCGTCGGATGGCGGCCCGCTCGCAGTGACGGCCGTCGGCGGCCTGATGGTCGCTGCGGCTCTGCGCGCGGTCACTCGGGGACGCCATGAGCGTGGACGGGTGTGACGTGAACGCCGAGGCCGACTCTGCTGATGCGGCGGCTCGTGCACGGTGGGGGCGGTCAAAGACGCGGACAGCGGCCATGGTCGTGGTCCTGGTGGCCGGCTTGGCTCTGGGCTGGGGGATCTACGATTTCGGGAAGGGTTCGGCGTGGGGTGGCGACGAGCCGTTGGGGCCCTTGGTGGACGACCCGTTGGCGGCGAAGGACCTGCTGGGATTGACTTTGTCGCACTCGGAGGAGATCCCCCAGACCAGCCTCGAGTATTTCATGAGCATTGAGTCGCATCGGGCCTCGGTCATACGCCGCTTCGAGCCTGGACCGTGGGGTTCGGTCGGGACGGTGGAGCGGATCGCGGCGTACGGAGAGGACCATGGCTGGACCGTCTATTTCACCGATTATGAGGGCACGGGCCGGGATCGCGCGACCGCGCGCTTGAGCAAGCCGGCCAACGGAAAGGAAATGCTCGTCCGAGTGTCGGCGCAGGACCCAGACGATGACTCGAACGGCTCCGTGCGAGTCTCGTTGTTTTGGCACCGTCAAGATGACACCAACGAAACCGTCCCAACGGGTCCCGCGCCCGAGTCCCTGGACCCG
>JAISBQ010000379.1 GCA_031266115.1 Bifidobacteriaceae bacterium | reverse complement strand
AGGCGAACCCGGCGGGCCCTTCGCCCCGGATGGGCGCTGTCACAGGCTGAGTCCTGGGGTGCAGGAGCCGGGTGGTCTCGCGGGTTGGCTGTCGCCCAGCCGGGCGGCCTGGTCGGCTGCCTCCATCGCGTCGCGGGCTGTTTCGAGCGTGCGGGCGTCGGCGGTCGCCGCAGCGGTGAGCGTGGCGAGAACTGCGGCGCGGGTGCGCTCGTGTCGGGCCTGCGCCGTCTGGGCGACGGCTTGTTGCTGTTCGCGGGCCTGCTGGTGCTGGCGCTGGAGGCGGTCCAGGGTGTCGGCTCGTTGCTGCCACCGTTCCACGTTCGCCTCGGCCTGGGCGATCAGCCCGGCGAGGCGCGTCTTCTCGGTGTTGACGATGACGGCGGGGCCGTCCGCGACGAGTCCCGCCGCGTCCTGGATCGCGTGGCGTGTGGCGGCTTCCAATCCCCGGTCGGCGCGGTCGCGTCCCATCGCGGCGGTGAACTGGCCGCGGGCATCCGTCAGGTTCTCCGCGACGACGTGCAGGAGGTTCGTCGTGCGGCCTCGGGTCATGCCGACGTACAGCCCGGCGGCGCTGAGACTGTCGGCCACCTTCTCACCACTCGGTAGGACGATGGTGCGCTGCTTGAACGCCGACGTGTCGTTCTCACGGAAGACCTCGACCACCGTGAGCCCTTGGGATTTGACGTAAGCACGGCAGTCGGCCTCCTGTCGATCCACGCCCTTCTCCGTCCCCTCCGGGTCATCACTACCGCCCGTCCCGCCACGGCCTCCGTCGCCGTGGGTGGCGCATCCCGCTGCTCGATCCTGCTCTTTCCCATCTCGTGTACCTGCCTCTCTATGAGGCGTAGGTACGTTTGGATTCCCACGGGGTACCCAGGACCGGGTCGTGTTGGCCTTCGATGCGCCGATCGGCGACGTGTTCCACTGCGACCCACACGGAGACACTGTCCCGGAGGACGTGGACGCTTGATGCTGACCAACCAACCCGTGGCGCTTGCGCCACGGGAACCAATCATCCACGCGACGCTTCCAGTTGCCGGGCTCTGGGCTCCGGTCCAAGAAGCTCTGGCCGACTCCCCGCTCCTCGCGCTCATACCAATGAGCAGCGGCCAGCGGTTATGCGCACCACCTCGTCCACTGTGATGTGCCCGCGTCCAGCCTCGCGGAGATCTTCCTCGTGCTGAGGGTCGTGGTAAGAGTGCCCGGCGGCGGCCAACACCCCATCGGCGAACAACAGCGTCCGGTCGATCTGCTCCTCAGCCATGGCCAGTTGCACATCACACCGACCCTCGACGATGACGTCACCCCAGGGCCGTACCAGCCGCCTCAGACCACCCCGCCGACCTCGAACATGTCGATGAACCCCTGTGTTCGTCAACACTCGGCGCGATCCACACTCAACATGCGCCACGTCGACGCATGAAGCCCTGGTGAGCCGAAGTGGGACGCGTTCAGGCAGACGATGGCGGTGAGAAACGAGTTCACGACCACGGTGGATGCCATCTGCACCCGTATCTCACACGCGGCGGCCTGTCAGGCTGTCGCGTGTGAGACTGGCTCGTTGAGCAGTTGTCCTGCGTGACTGCTCACTGATCGGGCAGACTTGAGGATGTGAGTGTTGAAGTGGTTGAAGGACTGGTGCTGCCGCCCGAAGTGGTCTTGACCGATCAATCGGCCGACGCCGAATGGGCCGCCGGGCTTCGCGGCTTGGTGACGCGCTCCGCGGCGGACGGCAAGACCGTCCGGGTCAGCGTCGAGGAGCGTGCTCTCACCCCCGTGCAGGCTGCCGAGCTGTTAGGCGTGTCGCGGGCGACTGTGCAGCGCCGGATTGAGGACGGGACCATCACCGCGATCACCAGAGGGTCGCGCCACCACATCACCGAATCTGAGATACGCCGCTACCGCCAAGCGGCGAGACTCGACCTGGCCAGGTATCTGGCGGATGATTTCTGACTTGGCGAAGCGCTCGTAATCGAGGAAATGGCCATGATCGGCGGCGAACTGCACGAAGAACGCGACCTGGGCGCGGGTGTTGCCCTCCCAGAACGGATGGGCGGCGTTGATCTCACCCCACGGCTCGGCGACGGCCGCAGCGAACAACGCGGGGCTCATGGCCGCGTAGTCTGCCGGTTCCTGTAACCTCGCGAACCACGTGCGCAGATGCGAAACCATGCCTTCCCCAGCAGGGAAGTAGCGGTAAGGGTGCCGGTACATCGGCGGTGTACTTGCCCGCCGCGATGGACTCCGGCGATGGGCCGCCCTTGACCATCGCCGTCGAGAACCGGGGGGAGGTGCGCAACTTGCCTGCCCACTCGTAGATGTCCTGGAACAGGTGCCGGTGGATCCGCTGCATGTGATCCAGGTCGAAGCAGCCGTCAAGGGGACCTGTGGCCAACTCGAACGTCCGCGACTTGGCCGCCATCAGCTCCAAGGTGTTGAGCTGATCCTGCTCGCGCACGCCCGGCAGGTTCCGGAGCACCTGCGTGCCGGGCCAGAAGTAGCTGTCCCAACCGTCTTTGTCAGCCACGGTCGCGTATGCGCTCAATGCCTCGACGCACCACCTCGTCCACTGTGATGTGCCCGCGTCCAGCTTCGCGAAGATCTTCCTCGTGCTGAGGGTCGTGGTAGGAGTGCCCAGCGGCGGCCAACACTCCGTCGGCGAACAACAGCGCCTGGTCGATCTGCTCCTCAGTCATGGCTAGCTGCACGTCGACCTCCTCGACAGGCAATCCTAGCGTTGTGTCCGTCAGCGCCGTGGACTACTCCGGTTGGGTCACCCCACTGAACACCCAGCAACACGCGCGTAGGTGCGAGCTGGAGGCTCAGTCGGCGTAGTGGTAGCGGGCTTGGAGGACCAGCAAGTCCCCGTCCTTGATGCGGTAGACCAGGCGGTGTTCGTCGTTGATGCGGCGCGACCACGCGTCCACGTACCTGAGCGGTTCTGGCTTTCCGATGCCGTCGAACGGGTCACCGCTCATGATGTCGTCGATCAGGCGGTTGACACGGCGCAGCGTCACCCGGTCGGTGGCCTGCCAGTGCCGGTAGTCCTCGAACGCCTGGGGCGACAAGATCAGGTTCACGAGCGGTCTAGTTCGACCTTCACGCCCTGTCCGGCGCGCAGAGCTTGGTCGGCGGCGAGCAGCCTGCGCGCGTTGGCGGGAGAGCGGAACAGGTAGGCGGTCTCGGCCAGGGAGTCGTAGTCCGCCTCGGCGACCAGCACCGCGTTGCCGCGCTTCGATGCTATCCGGACCGGTGCCCGATCCTCGTTGACCTGTTCGATTAACGGAAACAGGCGCTGGCGCGCCTCGGTGGCTGTTATGGTCACGTCTCCCACCCCTCCCAAACGGTACGGTGCTCCGGTACCAGACTCGTACACCATACGGCAGAGCCGCGCCAACCCGGCGCGAAGGTAGACAATGCGTCTCCGTCGCGCGGTCAAGTGACGACAGTCACCGCGTACTTGGGGGGGCGGCAGGGAACACATGCGGACGATCATCAGTTCGAGTCCGATAGATGGCTTTGTTCAGGCGGGTGGGGAGGGGTGTCGGCCCAACCGACCACCCCGACCTGACCGGTGTCGCATAGCATGCCGTGACCGAGGCGCGCATCCCGGCCTGGCCACGCCACACTGACCCTCGACGATGGCGTCACCCCGGGGCCGTCTCGGCCGCCTCAAACCACCCGGCCGACCTCGAGCATGTCGACAGACCCCTGTTCTCGTCAACACTCGACGCAATTCATACCCAACACGCGCCGTGTCGACGTATGATGCTCAGGTGCTTATCCGGTTCGAGGCATCTAACTTCCGCTCTATCTCTGCTCCCGTGGAGCTGTCGATGGTCGCCATTGATCACGACCGTCCCGAAGCGCGGCGAGTCGAGCCGCTCGGCGAGCATGTCGTGCCGGTGGCAGCCGTGTATGGTCCGAACGCTTCCGGCAAGTCCAACGTCCTGGAGTCGCTCGTCTGGTTGCGGAGCGCCTTCGGCCTGTCGCTGTCCCGTTGGGACGATGCGATCCCGCTTGATCCGTTCGCGTTCAGATCCGGGACGCGCGACGTGAGTGCTTTTCGCCTCGAGATGACTGTTGATGGTGTGCGATTCGAGTACTCGCTCGAAGCCACCTCTGATTCGGTGGTCTACGAAGGTCTGTTCCACTATCCGGAGCGCAGGCGCCGCCTCCTCTTCGAGCGCGACGGCCTCGAGCTGAAACTCCAGCGTGGCCTCGGAGTGCTATCCGGTGCACGCAAGGTGATGACTGGCCGCACGCTCATGCTGTCAATCGCTCATCGATTCGGCGAGCCAAGCGTGGACGGACTCGCGCGCCAACTCGGCGATATGCAGATCGTTCGCCCCACGCGCCTCCCACAGCTCTGGCCAGGTGAGTTGGACCTGTGGGACCCGAGCCTGGGCGCGAGCTCCGCCGCTGCACGTGACCGGGCTCTTCTCCTGCTACGTCTCGCTGACCTCGGCATTGAGGACGTGGTGGCCGAGACCCGCGAGATCGAGCCGCCGCGCCCCTCCGGACCCACGGGCGGAATCCGGTCTCGCTTGACGCGCTACCTCTCCCTCACCCACCAGTCCGCCGCGGGTCCCACCGCGATCAACTTCAACGACGAGTCCCAGGGAACCAAGGCGTGGTTCCACCTCATCCCCCCGATCCTGCGCGCACTCGACCAAGGATCTGTACTGGTGGTGGATGAACTTGATACCAGTCTTCATCCGACGCTCTCGGCTGAGGTGATCCGGGTCTTCCAATCTCCGGTGTCCAACCCCAAGGGCGCGCAGCTCCTGTTTTCTTCTCACGACACCAGCCTGCTTGGGCACCTCAACCGCGACGAGATATGGCTGACCGAGAAACGTCCAGACGGATCCACCCGGCTCGGCGCGCTGGCTGAATTCGCTGGAGAGCGAGTCCGCAGGTCGCAGAACCTTGAGAGGGCCTATCTCGCTGACCGCTTCGGCGCCCTCCCCCAGATCGACAACCAGGAGCTCTACCATGCGCTGGGCCTCGTGGGCTGACTATGACCCGCCGCCCCGCCCCCAAGGCCCTGACCAGGAAGACTGCGACACGTCCCGAACGACGGACCTTCGTCATCTACTGTGAAGGCCAACGCTCTGAGCCCGCCTACATCAGGGCGCTGCGCGGGCAGCCGGGGATCGCACGCAGCGCTTCGGTCAAGGTCGAGATTGCTCGTGAGCACGGCTCCCCCCATCGGATAATCGAGTTCGCTGCCGACCGCGCAAGGGATCCAGAAGTTGACGAGTGCTGGTGCGTGTTCGATGTCGAGAGTCCTCAGCCCCACCCGAATCTCCAACACGTCACCGACATCGCCCGGACCTCGGGCGTGCACCTCGCCATATCCAACCCATGCTTCGAGCTATGGCTGATCCTGCACCACACGGACCACACCGCCGCACTCACCACCAGGCAAGCGGTTGCCAAGCGTGCGGAGTTGGACGGACGCCGAGGGAAACACGTAGATGGCGACGCCTATATGGCACGCCGCCATAACGCGATTCACAGAGCAAAGCTGCTTGAGGACCGCCATCGCGGCAACAGGCCATCCTTCCCCGCTGACAATCCCTCGTCTACCATGTACAACCTCGTCGCGGCCCTAGAGACGGTCCGTGTATCGCAGCGCCCAGGGCGTGCCGGCACATCGACCCACCCCTAGGCGCCACTTGGCATGTCAATACCTTGGCACCGTGGTAAGGCTTTGACATGCTTGCTCCCGTGACTGGACTTGAACGCCTGCGAGAGACTGGCATCGACCAGCACGGTCTCGTGACCACGGCCCAAGCCTTGGTGGCAGGGGATCCGCACCGCCCGCTTGCCGATGGCAATCCGTCAGTGCATCCAGGCTGACGTGCCCACGTACTTGATCCGTCAGGCGCTGGAACGCGGCGGGCGCACTAGCCTGCTGCGCGAAGCGGACAAGGGAGACCTCGCCAAACTACTGGAGGCTCGCGATGGGCGCCACTGACTCTCCCAACCTGGCCGAGGCATTGAGCCTGCTGAAACCGAAGAAAGAGGCACCCGCCTCCCCGCGAGTGCTTGCCGCGTGGATAGCCCAAGCCCAAGACCGACTGGGCCACGCCTGCGCCGGCTCGTGGCGTCGCCCACCTCCGCAGCAGGCGAACCCTCCCACGCGGAACACAGGGCCGCTCGCGACGGGCTATTCGGCCGCCCGCCGCGAGCGCGGCCGTGCGCGCGAGCATCTGAGCGCCGACCGCCATTGCTGCCATGGCGGCGCGGAGCGCGCTGACGTGGGCCAGGTATAGCGTCATGCTCATCGTGGCGGGCCTCACGCGGTGGTGTGACAGCCGCCCCGCCGAGCCGTCAGGTCCACGCATCCTTCGCGCGGGTGCACCGGGGGGTGTTGTCCTTGCGGACGTCACACACGTTAGACCATACCCGTATGGGTACGCAACTCGATAACCAG
>JAISBQ010000377.1 GCA_031266115.1 Bifidobacteriaceae bacterium | reverse complement strand
TCACCGGACCCGATTTCACAGATCCGATCACGAACTCGACTGTGCCGCCATCGCCCCCGTCGCGGTTGGAGGTCAGGCTCACCACCGATGGTTCACCGTAGGTGACCGTTGGTGCACTGATCGTCGCGGTGCGTACAGGAACCTTGGGTTCGACATGGTCGAAGACAAAGGCCTTGCCCGTCGTTCCCATTTCCGGGACTCCCACCAGCACACGCGTGCCACTCACTCTCACCGAGCCGCCAAACGTGATTCTATTGGAACCGAAGAAACTGTTATTCGGAGTGTTGACGGGGCGCAACATTTGGTCAGCCGTGGGCCGTATGCGGGCATGGTTCGCGGGGTTAGGCGCACCGGTGAAGAGACCCTTGGTGTTGTAGGCATAGACCTCACCGCGGCCAGGTGCAACGGGATCCAGCTGATAGGAAGAGGCCACCAAGGTGTCACCCTGGACATCGAACTTGGCACCAAAGCCGAATGAATGCGGCGGCGGCAAAATCCTGTCTCCCACCTGTGCGCCCGTGGCGGCATCGAAGGCATAGATCGCCCCCTGAGTAGTGGTGCCAGCGATGACGGACGTCGGATTCACGCCACCTAGCGTGTCGTCAGTATCGTCCGAGGTATAGTTCATTTCCGCGGGTGCCGCCGCGTAAAGCAGGCCCCCTCTGAGCGCGAGAATGGTGCCGAAAGGACGCACACTCGCGGATCCAGCTGGGTAGGTCAGAGAATTGACGGGATAGTCGATCACCCGCTCCGTCGGGATCGGAGATCCACTGAGGTCAAACAAATGCACCCGGCCCAATCGAAATCGTGCGGCACCGAATTCGCCATAAGTGCCCTGAACCTGCGGCGAAGATACTGCGAGATAGCCTCCACCCACCGACACCGATTGACCGAAAATGCTCGACGCAACCACGGTGCCCGCCGTAATCCTGTCAATCTTTCCCGTATCCAGATTGACGAGATACACTGCTCCCGCGTTGCTTTTCCCTCCGATACGACTGTTGGGCGCTCCGATCGCCACCATTGGCCCATCCATATCGAGGATATCGCCGACGCCGCCGATCGTGTCCCCGGCGGGAGGGGCAGGCAACGTGATCGTCTGGCTCCGCGACCACAGGTTGCCGGCGTCCCGCGTGTAAACGTAGAGGTTGACCGCCGTTCCATCCATCCCAAGCACGGCCGCCCGCCCACCGTCGATCCCAACCGCCACGCCATAATCCGTGACCTGGGCTGCCTCGGCCATCGTCATCTGTTCCCAGTCCGCAGGCGCAGGCCCTGTGAAGTGGGCGAACGTCACCGAGCGGCCCTGGACTTGACTGAAGACCGCATAGTCACCGTCCAGGTCCGCCGCAAATCCCGTCCGCACGCCGCTCGGGTAGTCGAAGGTCGCGCTCTCAGTGAGGGCTGTGGGAGCAGGCCACGCGGCCGGCCCCAACGCGACGCCTCCCACCACAAGGACCGCGGCGCTCGTCACTGATGCACCCAAGCGCCTTAGCGCCGGTCGCGCGGCGTGCGCGGGCGCCTGCCGACGATTCATCGTGCACCCCGATTTGCGACCACCCAACGTGTCCATCTAGCCACCCTCTGACCTGCGGTTTCCCACGAACCTGGCGAGGCGACCACCTGGTCCGGCTGGGACACGACTTTACGGGGCGTCATCGTCCGCTCCGGTGGGTCGCCGCACGGTGACCGCGGGGTGGACACATCGCCACCGCGTCATCAATGCCTCGCGTGGCTCAGGTTCCCGCGGAGAGCGGTCAACCAGGGGTCACCCCGACCGGTGACCATTTAGTGGTAGCGGCGCTACTCGGACACCTCGGCGTAGACACGTTCAGCGGCCTCGGCCATGGCGTCCTCGAGGATCCTGCGCAACTCACCCAGGTGCTCGGCGTCAGGATGTGGTTCGCTGGAGGCGGCGACGGCCTCCTGACCGGTGAACCCGATCATCGGCTCCACCCACCGCGCATCCTCAGAGTCGACCGAGGCGCGCAGCGTGCCTTCGCCCACTAGCGAGCAGGAATACAGCAGCTCGCGCAGCTCCTGAGGGGTCATCTCGGAGGGGAGATAGAGCCATGGCCAGGTCGCGTAGTTGTCCGCCACGGCGGTCACGTCACCCAGATCGGGATATCCGTTCCCGCGCGCACAGGCCGCCCACGTATTGGTGGACTGGACAATCGCCTGCTTCTCCAGCAGCTCCACAGCCGGGTCGGCCGGCGGGTCGTAGAGGAAGTAGCCGGAGGATGTGCGGCACTCGTCCCATGCTGCGGACAGATCCTCCCCGTCGATCACCAGGGCGTTGGCCCCTTCGTGGGCGCGAGCGAACGCCTGCTGCTCCTCGGGGGTGAGTTCCTTGCCGTCGTTCGCTCCGCCGCGCTGGGAGAAGTCCTCCGACAGCGTGTAGATCCACCCCGTGCCCTTGGGCCAAACGATGGCGCCGCTGCCAGGGTTTTCGATCACCTCGGCAGGCACCTCAGCGGCGGTCAGGCACGCGACAAACTCATAGGCGGCATCGGCCTGGGCGGCGTCATAGTCCTCTGCCGGCGCCGGTGGCGCCGGTTCGGCTGGGCTGGCGGCGCCCTGCCCACCCTCTGTCGCTGGGGCGGAAGCCGGGCGACTTGCGGTCGGGCTCGCCGTCCGAGGCGTCGCGCCATCTGCCAACGTCGCCACATCATCGGTGTCCTCGGTGCACCCGCCCAGCGCCATCATGAGGACGATGACGGTCCCCACGAGCCCCGCCACCGCACCCGGGCGAGGAAGCGAGACCGCGCTGGTCTTCGGGATGACACGGCGATGGGTGCCTGGTCGACGGTGCACGTCGACACCGTACCGGAGACGTCGCCGAGCCTCGGTCGCGTATCGGGTGAGCGCTTGTCGCCGAGCCCGAGCCTTCGGGTCGCAGATCGGGGTGACTGGGGACCCAAACACTCAACTCGACGGTCCGCGGAACCCCCCGGGGATGCCGAGCCCGAGGCTTTGGGTCGTGAATCGGGGTGTTTGGGGACTCGGAAGCTCAACTCGGCGAAATTCCCGCTCGGCCAGGGACCACCACATGGACGGGCCTCCTCAAGCGTGGACATGAGGCACCGGGGTTAGGCCAGCCCGGTGGACGGCCTGGAACGCCGTGGGCGGCACTTGAGGCCGAGAACCGGCGTTGGCGTGCCATCCCCAAGCTGACCGACGGCATCGGACGTCCACCCCCCGAGCAGCGTGCACTTGACCTTCACGCCACGGGCAGGACCGACGGTCGCTCGGGCAGCGAGGCGCAGTTGGCGCTCTACATGCGGCTGTTCGCCGCGCGAACGGACGTGTTCGCGTATCACTGAGAGAACCTCGAAAAGCGCGCCCGGAACGAGAGGCCGTGGAAAGGCTGGGCACCGGCCACCGGCATCCGCGACAAGTCGATCCCGCTCCTGGACCGCGACCCGTTCCCCTTGACACCCCGGATCTTTGACCGGCACCTCAGAGCGGACAACGACTTCTTCCTCGGCCTCTATCCGCTATTGCCTGACTCCACGTGCTGGTGGCTCGCGGCAGACTTCGACGGCCGTGACGCCATGGTGGATGTGCACGCCTACGTTCGGGCCGCGTCCTCTCTCGACATCCCGTGCGCGCTTGAGGTCTCTCAGCCCGGGAACGGCGAGCAACCACGAGGGCGAACTGCAGGCTTTGTTTGCCGGCGAGTTGTACCCCCACCAGCGCACCGGCGTCAAGGCGATGCTCGCCCACAGGGACGGCGTCCTCCAGGCACCCACGGGCTCAGGAAAAACGGTCATGGCCTGCGCGATCATCGCAGAGCGTGCGGTCACCACCCTGGTGTTGATCGACCGAGCGACTCTCGCGGTGCAGTGGAGGGAGCAGATCCAGTCTTTGTTGGGAATCAAGGCTGGTCAGCTCGGCGGCGGACGGAAGAAGCTCCGGGGGATGGTCGACGTGGTGTTTCTGCAGTCCCTGGCGGTGCGCTCGTCGGATGAGATCCGTGAGCTGACGAGGGGGTACGGGCAGGTCGTTGTCGACGAGTGCCATCACGTCGCGGCCGCGTCATACCAGGACGTCGTCTCGCAGATCGGCGCTCTCCAGTGGCTGGGCTTGACGGCCACACCCATCTGCGAGGACGGCTTGCAAGAGATCACGTCCTGGGAACTCGGGCCCATCCGGCATGTGGTCGGAGATGTTCTTCCGAACCAAACCACTCGTGCACGGGCGTATGACGGTCCTGCCCGCGTGCTCCAGGTCCACGAGACCATCTTCCAGGCCCCACCCAGTCTCGACATCGCCGCACCGGGTGCGATCACTGAACTCGACGGGCTCGTCGCGGCCGACGAGGGGCGCAACCGACAGATCGCCGCCGACGTCGCAGGGCCCTTGACGAGGATAGGAAGTGCTTGGTGCTGACGCGCCGCCGCGGCCGCCTCGACGCTCTGGCCAGCAAAGGTCATCCCACACCGGCCTTGGCGCGATGGCCACACGAAGACCGCCGCGTCGACGGGCAAGTCGCCGTGGGCTTATGGGTATTGCTCGATTGAGTTCCTGTGGTCATAGTTCCGCGTGGCCGTAGTTGAGTTCCTGCCAGTTCAAGAAGACTGCGTACTCGGGTGATCGAGTAATCCGTGGCACCAGCGAGCTCGCGAATGCTGCGGCCGGCGTCGTACTCGGAGCGGAGGAAATGTCCAAGGCGAACCGCGAACTCGCGAGGAATACGCTCGTGCGGGTCCAGGCGCGGAAACGATCGGACCTCACCACCGTCGTAGCCCTTGTGGGAGCGGCCTCGGGGCTTCGCTTCGGTGTCGGCTTCGTCGCCCCAGGCTGACCAGCCTTCCTGGGGGTAGCGGGCGAACAGTTCCAGGTAGGGGCCGGGGGAGCAGGCTTCGATGATGTCGTACAGTTCGTCGGGTTTGCGGGAGTGTTCGCGTTTGCGGGTTTCGATCATGTTGACCTGGGAGCGGGCGGGGGACAGCGTCCGCATGGAGCCATGGACGCCGAAGAGGATCAACTCAGTGACGTTGCGGAAGTAGAAGCCCACTCCCCGCCCGTCTGGACCACCGTCTTTGCGGCGCTTAGCCCACACGATGTTTGAGACATACCGGAACCCCCAAGCATCCATCACTTGCAGGCCCTCGGGGAGCAGCGCATTGGGCACCCACAAGTAAAGATGCGCGTCATGGGCCACGACGTTCTTCACCGGCAGGGCGCAAATGTCCGGCAGGGGGAGTGTGGAGTAGCGATCAAGGCGACGGTGCTCGGGGGCAACTTTGCCGGTGCGATTGGTGAACCGCCATGGCGGGTCGGCGAGGATGGTCGTGAACCCGCCGTCGATGGTGGGCAGTGGTGGCGGTGCCTGGACGAAGCGCAGCGGCGGCGCTGGCGCCTGGCGGTCGGTGCTGGTCGGAGCGATGGTCATGATGACAGCCTTAGGACTGAAGATCTATTGTCGCGAAGTAGATCTTAGGTGTGTCGTGCGACATCGTATCCCTCCCAGGTCCGTTCACAGATCGCAACCGCGAGCATGGGACAGCCGCCCGCATCGCCACACTGCATCCTCGGAAGGAATCTGGTCAGGTTCGTGTTTGTCGTCGTACCCAGAGGCCGCCGAGTTTCACCTCTTGGGGCCGGAATCGCCTGTGGGGGCCCGAAAAGGTGAAACTCGACGATCTGGCGAGGGGCTCTGCGGGAACGTCAGGACCGACGCCGGGGCCAGGGGATGTGCTCAGGTGACAGACCCCATCACCCCATCACCCACCACCCACCGGCCCGACAAGGACCATGCCGAGGCCAGGCCTTCCCATTCCCACGCTGCCGTCGTCTTGCCCTGAATCGCGTTCAATCCGTGGGGTTTGCGTGGGGCGGATGGGCTTGGCGGGTTGCGCCATCCGTCAGCTCGATCGATCTCGGTTGCCCAGGCTTCGATGGTTGCGATCGCTTCGTCCAGCGTGAGCGTGATCTCCAGTGCCGTGGCGAGCGGCGGGTAGGCAGCGCGCCAGTAGTCGTTGGCGTGGAGCACTGGAGGCCAGCGGCGGACTGGGTGCTGGAGCTGTGCGGCCTCGTCGGCGCGGTAGGTGAAGATGTCTTCGCATGCGGCTTTGAGATGTTTGGGCAGTGGCCCAGGGTAGAAGGCGTTCTTGATGAGCAGGAGGTCGAGAATGTCGTGGACGCGCTGGTTCTCGTAGTGGTCGTCATCGGGATCGGACGCGGCGTGGAGTTTCTGGGCCACTTGGTAATCCATTGCCATCCCGAGCAGGTAGTTCGGTGTTTGGATGCCGAAGAAGCCGATGTTCGGCGGCACAACGGGCATCGACTCGTTGGCGCTTCCACCTTCGGGGAACGACACGTCGACTTTGATGCGACGCCACACATGTCCCTTTGCGATCAGTTTGATCCAGAACCGGCGGGGCTGAACAAGCCTGGGTGCGTCGATCACTTCGAGTTCTGTACGCACCAGGTCGAATGGCCCCCATGGCTGGGTCAACGTCTCGTCGAGCTTTCGCTCGAACTCGGCCAGGTCGCCTCGGAACAGCGTGTCCACGTCGGTGGTAGTGCGGGCTCTGAGCCCGAGGTGAAGCTCGATGTATACTCCCGCCCTTGACCAAGAACGCCGGCTGCTGAAAGCCATCGACCGTACGCTGCAAGGCGCTGACCACCACCGTGGAGGCGACCAGCCACCCCAGGCGTTTCGGTGCGATCCCAGTAGCCCGCTCGGCGTCGTATATCCACTTCTCCATCGCCCGCACCGAAGGGAGCGGGCGTGGCTTGTTGGGCAAGTCAAACACGGTCATCTTCTGTCTCCCCGTACTTGGCGGCGCTGACGTCCCGCGGTGGCCTGGTCAATGCGACCCTGGCGACGTGCCGCATCGATGGCTTGAAGCACCAGGTCAGGGCGCACTTGGGAGGCAATGCACTGGTCGATGGCGGTGGCCACTGTGACCGCAGGGATCGATTCCCACCAGCCGATCTGATCATCGGCGAGGTTCTCGTAGTGAACGACCAGAGATGCGCGCATGTCGCGCCGGCGCAGAGTCTTCTCCCGTACGGGGATCGTGACATGGATCTTGTCCGGATTGATGTCGGACAGGTCGTAGGCTTCCAACGCTGTGTCGTGGGACAGAGCTGCCCTTGGGTCGCGGGTCCACAGCACGGCCTCCATCAAGGCGTCGTTGGCCGACACGGGCCATTCCGCGAACCGGTACAACCCTTGCGACACACGCTGCAGACGGCCACGAGCCGCAAGCTTGCCCAACTCGACTGTCGGAATACCCAGGTCATGGGCATTACGTGTCGTGACGTAGCCGTACTGCTCCACGGCAATATCCCACAGCGCTTCCCTCACCGTCACAGACAGAACTTTACCATTTCCGGTAAAGTTCTGTCGCACGCCTCGATCACAGGCGTAGGGCGTCACACTGCGGCGCGGGACGCCGAGCGGGCGGGGTTGAGACCATGCGCGGTCCCCGAATCTGAGCGATGACCTGTCGTACGCGGATGGCATCGGCGCACATGGTGGCGTTGGTGGGGCGAACGTCCATGGCGCTCGGTCCGGTGGGGCCGTGGCGGTCGCACTAGGCCGCGGTGGTGATGGCTCCCATGCACCAGCGAGCCGCGCCTCGCCTGTCGGGCGGTCGAGGCCCGAGTTCGTAGAGCCATGGTTTGTTTCGGGCGATGGCGGCTTGGACGATGGTGATCGAGGGCCTTGGATGAGCCTCCTACGTTGGTCAAGGGCTGTGGCCATTTCCTGGGTGGATGGACCGGTGGCTTCCGGGATGAGGCCCACGATCATCGCCGGGCGGGCAGGTTGGAGCAGGCCGCGGTGGCCAGACTTGGCCCGGTGTAGCCGAGCCGGACCCCAGTTCCGACGTACACGCACGATAGGTGGAGTGCACGGCTGCTGGACTACCTGTCGAGTGCGAGTCTGCTGGGGGCCGGTGGCAAACGTGTGGCAAGTCATCGCTACGCGGCGCCAATCGACGCTATGCGAGAGGGAGGGGGAAGCGCCTGACGACCGAGGCCAACGCTATGGTGCGCTTTCACGGGCAACGAGCCGCCCAAGGGGATCGAACCCTTGACCTATTTGCGATCTCTTGGTGTTGTTGGTTGGCGACAGATTGCGATAGCCGCTGTGACCTGCAGTGATGACTAAGACCGGTGCGTACTCGCCGCCGTCGTTTCGCTCTGAATCGCGTTCAATCCGTAGGGTTTCCGTGGGGCAATCTCACCCCATCAAGACTGTCGCGGAGTACGGGGTCGGCGTCTTGTCTGAAGTGCGTCACCGCCACGACAGTCACGACCTGCCCGTCGATGACGTACCAGAGTTCGTGGGGGAACACTCTCAGTGCCACATGCCTGAGGCCGTGCGGCCCGGTCCGTCCGAGAAAGGGGCACGCGCGGATGCAGTTCCGCGCTTCGGCGAAACGTGCCACGAACCGGGCAACCCGCTCCGGTGCCTCAGCTCGGTACCGCGCGATCGCATTGGCGACATGGCCACTGGCGACCGGGTTGACCTGTATCCGGTACCTCACAGGTACTGGCGATGGAGTTCGGCGATGAACTCATCGGAGTCCTGGGCATCTTCGGAATTCTCCCGGAAGTACCGCAGCCCCTCAAGCGCCTGGTCAACTGCCTCATCCGAGGAGTCGCCCCGCAGCGTCTCCAGCAGCGTGTCAACAATCACCCAACGGTCCTCAACAGACGTAGCCGCAGCTTGCTCCAGGAACGCGGCACTCACCATGCGGGCCAGTCTACGTGGCGGCTCCGCCCTGGGCGAGGTGATTGGAGCCGGGTCGCCGATCCCGCGTTTCGCTTTCCGCGTGAGCCACGGACTCCCGCAGGAAGGATGAGACAAGGGCTGCGAGAGGGTGGGCTTCAACGCGGCGCAGGCCGAGGATCGGCGCCGCAAACGTTCACGATCCTGGTGGGACCAGACGCCGACTAGGACCGATTACACGCATTGATGTCCGTGGTCAACCGATCTTGGCCGTTCAGTCATTCAGGAGGACAGCGAACGAATGAACCGAGTGATGAACGAACTGGCATCGACACCAGGACATAGTTGTTCAGATTGGCATCCGACGGAGTTGCGCACAGCCTGGCCGGCCACGAGTTGCACCCCGGACGTAGAGCGTCAATGCGCGGGCCGAGTCACCGCCGCGAACGGTTTCGGGTGTTGGGGCGCGGAACTGTGCCCCGGCGGTCAACGCTCAGTGTGGATGACCCCAGGAGGTGAACGATGAACATGACCGCCCGTCCAGACACTGTCGGTCGAAGGCGGTTCGTTCCGCTCGAGCCGGCCCTTTCACCCCCGGCGAGAGTCGAGACGCTCGATCAACTACCGTGTCCGCTAGTCGGCAGCGACTGTGGGGCACGCGACGCCCTCGCCGACGAGTTGTGCCTGCGCGGTGCGCTCGCCAGGCCCGGCGAACTCGGGCAGATCGCCTGATGGTTCCCTGACATCGCCGAACAGATCAAAGCCCTGGAGCGTGGAGTTGAAGCTGCTGGCCACCGTGAACTGTGGTGCCGGTGGGATGATGGTCAAGGACGTGCCAGCACCACCGGCCCTTAGTGCTCATCATGCACGTTCCTCGACCTGAGAATCCTTGACAGCGGCCTGCGCTCGGAGTCTCTGACGAGACGATGGCCATGCACCCAGAGATTGCCGGTACTCGGCCGCGTCGGCGATTTCGGTGAACTCTAGGATGTTGCCCACTTGCTGGAGCAGTGCATCGCGCACCTCGCCGGGGCTGGCGAAGAAGAATTCCTTACGCGGATTCGCCTGGTTGAGCGCGCGCGACGCGAAGTGCTTGTGCAACTCGTTCTCAAGGGTGACCGCGTCCTCGGAGAAGAAGAGAGTGTGGACATCGAAGCGAAACGGTACCGATGCCCCGCTGAGTTCGGCGATTCTATCGGTGGGTTCGAGGCGGCGGGTGAGACCGATCTTCACCACGCCTGCGCCGAACGCACCCTCGTTGGAGATCACGTAGATGTACCCAGCGCGGACGTTCGCCGCTCGGTAGTCGTTCTCTTCGATCGCCCGATCCACAGCGGCGAGCCGCTCGACGAGATCCGCGTCATCGCGTTCTTGTGCTCGCAGCGTTTCGAGGGCGTTGGCAAGGTGAGCACGTTCCTTGTCCAGGCGGGCGCGCTCTTCCTCAAGCTCCCGCCGGACGCGTGCCTCTTCACGAAGCCGGGCGCGTTCCTCGCGAGCCGCTTCACGTTCTTCATGCTTCTTCATCAGCCAGTCAGCGGTGAGCTCAATCTCCTCGATCCGCAAGGCGTGGAAAGCATCGTCGATGTGCATCTCCATGAGCGCACCGAGACGCACGATGGCGGTGCGCGATGCTTCCAGTCGTCGCTTGGCAGTCTCGACATTCCCCGCGCGGAGAGAGCGGATCACGTTGTCAGCCTCAGCGTCATATGCCCGGAGCATCAGCTTGCCGAGGTCCGCCGTCATGCGTCGCCCCTGCGCAAGGGAGTTGTTCAGGGTGAACAGGTCGGACTTCACGATCGCCCGCCCCTCACGGATCGCATCGGCGATCCGGGCCTCCAGAGCGTCGAGCCGGTCTTTGTAGGCGGCAGCAGACTCCAACGGGTGGTGGTACCGGTAGATGCCCGCCGCTTGCAGTACCCGGGCATCATCCAACTCGACGGGTTGCTCACCGCCAGAGGCCGCAGCCAGCGCACGGCGGAGCCCGGCGTTCTCCGCTTCTAGAAATGCGACCCGCGCACTCTCACCCGACTCTGGCGTACCACCAGGCTCCGTCGCGGATCGCTGAATGGAGCCTTCATCGCTTGTCACAGCGTCATCGTCGGACAGCCAGAGCTGCCAGTCTGCCGGTGGGTCGGGCCAGGAAGGGTCGGGGGTCCAGCCGACCGGGGGCTGCCATCCGGGCGGAGGCTTCGGCCATCCTGGTGGCGGGTTGAAGACGACGCTCATTGCAGGATCACAGACGGCGTATGCCGGACGAATCGATCGCGACCAGGCCATACGGGTTCTTGGATACCACCGCACCCAGGTGCTGCAGCGTCGCGGCCGGAACGATCGCCGACAGGTCCAGTTCACTGAACGATTCGCGATCGACCGCCACCGCGACAAACGGCACATAGGTCTCACGTCCCGTCGCGGGGCTGATCGTCTCGGTGCCCAGCTCGAGCGAAATGCTGCGGATGAGAGCGCGGCGATCTGCTTCGAAAACCTCGTGGAGGCTGCGCAGCGCGACGGCATGCACGATGCCTGCGTAACGGTCCTTGCTGTCCTTCTGCGACAGCCGCGTCTCACTGATCTCGTCCGTCGACCTGGTGTACTTGTACGTCTTGATCGTTGGCACGGTGTCGGGGCCGGGGATCGTGACGCGAAGGGTGAGTTCCGCCGTGCTTGGGTCGAACTCAGCCGCATGCGCCACAGGGAAGTGCTCGGGGTAGACCGAGTTAGCCAGGACGATCCCGACATATTCCTGCACGGCCTCGACTGTGCCGTATCCAAGGCCGGCGATCAGCTGGTCAAGAGCCTCGTTCTGCTCAGCGGCCTCACGCTCCCGCTCCGCCGACTCAGCCTCATACAGTTCGGTCGCGGCAGCGAGCGCCTGCAGGCGAGCTTGCTCGGCCTGCGCGTGCTCTGCCACCTGCGCGGCACGTTGGCCCGGAAGAGCATCGGTCGCGGTCTTCCATGCGTCGCAGTCGGCTGCGTACTGCTCCTCAACTTCAGTCTCGGCCGCGGCGAGCTTCTTCCTCCGTCCGAACAACCCCTTGGGTGCGTCTACCTCGCGGCGCACGGGAAGCGCCGGATCCGGGATCGGCTGCGGTACCGGGATCGGACGCCGCAGATCCTCACGCGGGAACGGCGGATGCTGCGCCGCCACGCGCAACGACTCCAGATCGACGAAGTCATCGACTGCGAGCGTGGCCTCCAGTAGCCCATCCAGCTCCGCGTACTGCTCCGCCAAGCCAATGTTCAGTGACTCCACTACGGCCTGCATCGCCTCGACATGCGCCGCAATCGCCTCACGCTCCCGACGCTTACGATCCGCCTCTCTAGCCCGCGACGCTGCCACCCGGGCACGCTCAGCGGCCCGCTGCGCCTGCTCTGCACGCCGCGCAGCTGCCAACTGCTGTCGAGCCGCCGCTTGCTGCCGCTGCTCAGCCAAGCGAGCCTGACGCTGCATCTCCGCAAAGAACCCTCCACGACGAGCCACTGACAACCTCCACGAAGAGACTACGCGCGAGCCCTTCGATGGGGTTCCTCGCGTTGTTGATGCACCCGCTGCTCAGTCAGAGCGAGCGAGGCAGACTGAGAGCGCCAATCCTAGCGTCCAGGTCCGAACTAACTCAGGTCTCGTGGCGGAACGGGACATACGAGCTACGCACACAGATGCTTGGCAGGGCGTTCCGCGAACGGCGCATGCTCCAAAACGGCGCCCGCCTTGGGGGGGCACCACGATTGAACCCGGATCAGCTGTTACACCGGAAGCAGGGTAACCTTACCCGGCCGCCGGAACCCTGCTATCACACACCCGGAATCTCCATCCGTGGGGCAGCGGCCCAGTCCATGAAGAGCTTTGGCGCGATCCGAACTGCCCACCAGGTTGCCTTCCAGGAACGGGACGACTACCAGGCGAACTGGTCAGCAGATTGAGCGGCGAACTCGCGTGAGGTGCCACACGGCGCACTGCCCATCGCTTCGAGCAGCAGTGACCTTGCCATGCCACAGTCGCAACAGGTGGCAGCCGTTCATCGTGGGTCGGGATGATAGATCCCATCGGAGAGATCCGTATGCACATCAAGAAGGTTCACCAGGACGCTGAGCGACCGCGTTCCGTCTGGGACTCGGGGTAGTAGGCGTTTCATCGCCAGAACTGCGGGATAGAGGCCTTGGGGATCGAAGGCCGGTTCGTTCCGTTGCTGCTTCTTCACGATCGGGGTCTGCACAACGAGATGTCGGTGCCAGATCTGAGCGTGGTGTGCGCACTTGTTCCGTAGGACGGCAAGGCTATGGATCGTCGAGGCGAACGGTCCCTTTTGCTCGCCGAACGACGCTGCCACATCATCACGTGGGCCTCGATCAGCGACGTACTGGGCAAGCTTGGATACTGCGCCGAAGGAGAACTGTTCGATTGCCACCCAGATTGGCACTCGCGAGAAGTCCTCACCCTGGACATAGTGGGCAACCATGCGAGTCTTGGATCGCTCCAACTCGCGTTCGAGCTTGTCAACAAACGCTCCGAGGTCAGGTGTGATGGGGAGATAGTTCTCGGGATCCAGATAGAACGCCTCGCTCCCGTAGACCAGGGCGAGGTGGTAGGCGAGTCTGGCGCGGAGCGAACGTTCAATCGCTCCAAGGCCCCACAGCATCGTGGCGCCGAGGCGGGCATCGAAGTCGAACGCCCGCTGCAGATCGTCCAGGCTTGTGCCCGCTCGGAACCTGTTGTCACCGGCCGACGGGTCGATCTGGAACTGGCGGGCGTAGCCTGACAGCCGGAAATAGTTGGCGTCGAACAGGAAGCACCGCGCCGCGTCTTCGTTGCCGATCACGAGGCCACGTTGTTTGAGGAGGGCGACCTGTTGGGTGAGGGGCAGCGGAGGCTTCACCCGGAGAAGCATACGAAAAAGGCCCCACCGATTTGAGGAAGCCTCGCGGCTCTAGCCTTGGTGGGGCGCTGTTGCTACTGAGTCTAGGGCATGTCAGCCCAAACGCACGAGGGTTTTCGTCACAGGCGTAGGGCGTCCCGTTGCGGCGCGGGACGCCGAGCGGGCGGGGCGGGGACCGCTCGTGGTCCCTGAATCCAGGCGAAGGCCAGGTGTACGCGGGCGGCGTCAGCGTACATGATGGCGTTGGTGGGGTGGGCGCCCAGGGTGGTGGGCCCAGTGAGGCCGTGGCGGTCGCGGCATGCGGCGGTGGTGATGGCGGCTGTCCACCAGCGGGCCGCGCCTGGTTGGTCCGGTGGTTGGGGGCCGAGTTCGCCGAGCCATGCCTCGCCTCGGGTGATGGCGGCTTGGACGATGGCGGTGGCGCGGTCTTGGATGAGTGTCTTGCGTTGGTCCAGGCCTGTGCGCATGTCGCTGGTGAGTGGGCCGGTGGTTTCGGGGATGAGTCCCACGATCGTCGCTGGGCTGGCGGGTCGGACCAGGCCCCGGTTGGCGGGCTTGGCCCGGTGGAGATGGGTCATCAGGTCCCGCACCAGGGTGGGGCCTTCGGGCAGGCCCTGCCGCTGCGGCGCATGGCAGGAGCCATTCGGGGACGTTGCCTGCGGCGTCGAGACTCGTGAGGTGTACGGCGAGTTCGTCGAACGTTTCGCCCGTGAGCAGGATTTCGGTCACGTCGTCGCCGAATCCCGCGCGGCGTATGGCCCGTGCCCACCGGTCGCTCTGCGCTGCGCGGCGATGGTTTCGTATTCGGCGGCGAGTTGCGCGATGCCGTTCCACTGTTGGTCTTCGTTCGTCACCGTAGCGTGGGCCGACAGTTCCGCCCCGCTGGTTCGGACGGCCGATGCTAAGACCTGCTGGGCAGTCACGTGCTCGCCGCGACCTCCAGGGGTCAGCGAGTCAACCTCACCGGATTGGGCGGTGTCGGTGACCACGTAAGCGGTGTTGGCGTGCCGTCCGCGGGTCATCGCGACGTAGAGTCCTTCGCGTCGTGTCCCCTGGGTAACCACCGTGTGCGCCGTGTCCACGGTGAGGCCTTGCGCGCGACGAACCGCGATCGCGTATCCAAGGTCCGCAGGAGCCGCTACATACCCGGCGGGAAGCACCACTGATGCGCCAACCCGGCGGTCGGCTCTGCGGACGGTGACCGATCCGTCATCGTGCGTCGCGGTCACGGTCCACCGGTCGCCGTTGCGGACCCA
>JAISBQ010000352.1 GCA_031266115.1 Bifidobacteriaceae bacterium | reverse complement strand
CGGAAAATACCCCGCCGCCTCAGCGCCCGTCCCAGACCTGTTGCCGCTGGGCGCGGCCCCCCGGGGGTGCGATGCCCCGGGGGGGGGCTGCCCGGGGGCGGCCCGGCCCCCCCGCGCGGTGGGTCACTCAGTAGTCGACGGGATTCTCCTTGAAGACGAAGGTGCCGTCTGGGCCGACCTCGACCACGACGAACCCTCCGGAGGACAGCGTGTGCTGTGGGGTGAACTTCAGTGGGCCGGAGAAGAGTTCCATCCCATCGATGGCCTCCAGCGCGGTGGCCACGGCATCGCCATCGGTGCTGCCTGCATCGGTGATGGCTTGGGCAACCACGCGGACCGCGTCATAGGCCTGGGTCGAATACGGACCGGGGGGGCCGCCGAACTTCTCGGTGTAGGAGCTGATCCAATCGTCGTGGCCCTCAAGCATGTCCGGCGTCTGAGTGAACGTGCCGAGGAGACCTTGGGAAGCCTGCGGGCCGGCGATCTCGGCAAGCTTCGCGTCGACCGAGCCGTCGGCGACCATGATCTGGCCGGCGTAGCCGGCGTCGCGTAGCTGCTTGGCGATGAGGCCGCCCGCCTCGTAGTAGCCGGTCCACCACACGAGATCAGGATTCTCGGCGAGCACGTTGTTCACGGTGGCCGAGAAGTCCTTCTCGTCTTTGTTGACGCCCTCGGTCAGAACCGAAGAAACCGTGGAATCCTCCGCCTGGGCGTTGAAGGAATCCGCGAGATCCTTGGAATACGAGGAGTTATCGTGCAGGAGGGCCACGGTGCTCAGGCCCTCATGTTTGGCATAGGCGAGCGCGGCGGCGGCCTGTTGCGTTCCGGTGCCATTGATGAGGAACACCTTGGGGTTGCCCAAATCGACCAGCTGGTTGGAGTTGGCGGCGGGGATCACCATGGGGACACCAGAGCCGGTCAGGATGTCGACTGTGGGGACCGCTGAACTGGAGCAATAGCCGCCCACGGAGGCGACGATCCCTTGGGTGGTGAGTTTGTTGGCGCCCGCGACGGCCGTGGTGGCGTCGCAGGCATCGTCTTCGGTGATGAGTTCGAGTTGGCGGCCAAGGACGCCGCCATCGGCGTTGATCTCGTCGATGGCCAGGGTCGCCCCGTTGGCCATGTAGGGACCGAATGCTGACTCCGATCCGGAGAAGGGGGCGAGCATGCCGAGCTTGATCGCGGCCGAATCTGCAGGCGCTTGATCGGTGCCGTCGCCGGTGCCATCGGCGGACGCCTGGGTGTCGGCATCACCGGAGCCGCCGACGCCGCCGGAACACCCGGCTATGGCGACGATGGCGGTGCAGACGACGGTGAAGGCGAGGATGCGGGGACATGGGATTTTCATACGCGTCTCCTTGGGATTTCGGCGACTGGAACACATGGCTGTTACGTGGCCCACAGCGGTGCGGAGCGATTGCCAAGGTGCCCGTCGAAACTTGCGGACAGTGTAGCGACAGCATGTGACACACGGATTAACTATCGCTCCTGGTCAGCCGCGTGTCTCATACTGTGGACACGGCTGGGTGGGTGGAAATACCCCACATTCCCCGGCTGGTGGGCTATTGGATCCCGTTGGGGAAGACGGTCGCCGCGATGTCCAGCAGCGAACTCGTCAGTGAGACCCGCCATCCGCCGTCGGACTCGATCGCGGTGAAGCCGGCGAGCGCCTCCGGCCGAGGCAAGTGGGGGATCGCCTTGCGCATCTGGTTGATCGACTCGATCGTCTCGCCGACCACCGGGTTCTCGCTGGCACACACGCGCGTGGCCATGATGGGGTTCGCGGAATCCTCATAGCTGAGGCAATCGTCCGTCAGCGTGATCGAGGTGCCCGTCGATTCGCCGTCCGGCGCCGTGGTAGCGATGTCGATGGCCCACTCATCCGGTCCGATCGCGAGATCCACCGAGCCGCTGGCATCATCGGCCTCCGTGTCACCGGTGGTGGCGTAGTCGACATGCCAATTGTCGTCGCCCGTGGCCCGGACCGAGCCCGTGATCGACGCCTCGCCGCCGGCGCTGTCGCGCTTCACGTCGAGCGTGTAGAGGTCCGGATCGTCGCGCGAGACGGTTGCGGTCCACGTGGGACCGGTCAGCGAGAGGAGGTCGAGGCCGAAGCGCACCCGTCCGTCATCGTCCCTCACGGGGCTCACCTCCAGGGCTTCGAGCGTCAGACCGCCCGGTCCTGCGTCGCCCCGACCCCAGATAGCTGGCCCATACACGGCCACCACCCTGGCCTCGGCCTCGGGTAGGGCGGCCGCGAGTGTGCGGACATCGCCCGAGGCGATGACCTCGCCAAGGCCCGCCGTGAACTGGCTCGCCGCCGCCTGCGCGTCGCCCAACGCCCCGGTTTCCTCGGCGCTCAGGGGCGTGCCTCGCTGCAAGGCGGGGTTGTCCTTCGCGGCATCGGCGAACACCAGCTCGGCAATCGTCATCGCCGCCGAGACGTACCACTTGCCGCCTTCTTCGACAGCGACGAGCGCCGGGTCAAACCCAAGCTCCTCAGCGGCGTCGGCAGCGGTCAGCGTGTACGGCAAAGACGCGGTCAAGTCAGCGAGAGCCTCCTCAGCGTCCTCGCTCGGCAGTGTCGAGCCGAGAGTAGAACCGAGCGGGCTGGCTGCCGCTCCCGCCGCGTCGATGAGCCGGCTCAGAGCCTCCGGATCGGCATCAATGGTGATACTCCCGCGGGTCAACGACACGATCGACACATCACCTGCGATCTGCTCGCTGGACGTCTCGATGCCAGCGGCGTCTATGGTCAACGAGTCCCACACCGCAGCGAGGGCCTCGGCTTGCTCCGGATCCGGGCTCGGCGCACCGGACGGCGGGCGCACATCCGACATCGCCTGGCGGACAAGGCTCAGTTCGCTCGGGGCGATCATCGATCCCATGGCGACCAGGCGCTTGGATTGCGCGGCCTTGACGAATGCCGTGACGGCTTCGTCAGGTGTGGCGGCGCCGTGAGGAAACGTCGACGCGGCGAGAAGCGCCGCTGCGGTGCCGCCACCGAGGAGGACCACGGCCGCCGCCATGGAGCCGGCGACCACCCACATCCGGCGCCGGCGCCGCAGTCCGCCGTCGGACGGCGGCCCAGCCACGGGCGCCGCGGAGCCGACGGGCAAGCCGGCCGGATCGAACGCGAGCTCTGCTGGGGAAACGGGATGCGTGGGGGGGTCGGCCGGCGTCGGCGGCGGGCCTTCGCTGTGGTCCGGATCCTGGCCGTACGGCGGGTTCGTGGTCATCGGTGCTCCTTCCAAGGGGCCGTTGGGACGATGGCGAGCCCACGGCGTTGAGCGGGGGTGAGGTTCGATCGGCTAGCGGCTGGTCACGGCGCGGCGCGGCATCCGGGTTGGCATCGTCGACAGCGATTGTGTCATGGCCCACGCGGCGCGGGTGCTTGCCACGTACAATGACCGGTTGTGAATCCCGTTGGCGCAGGCCCCGTTGCCCACCTCACTGCACGCGTTCGCATGCCGGTATTGGTGAGTTTCTGTCCCGAAGACGACACGGCCTCGCACGGGGCGATCACCGTGTTTGTGGCCGACGTGGTCGAGGAATACGCCGCATCCTTCGATGAGGTTCTGGAACCCATCACCGTGCGCGAGCCCCCACCCTGGGGCCAGCGCGACCGCTGGGGCGAGTCCATCCAGGCCGGCGCACCGATCGTGGCGATGGTGACCCCGGCGTTCTCGCGTGACACGGACCGCGTTGCCGAAGCGGTGGGTTTGTCCGGCGGGGACGTGGCCGATCCGACCGGGCGGGTGGTGCTCCTGCCGTGGGAGCGGATCGACGAGCCCACCGAAGGCGCGATCCCGACCTTGAGTCGGATCGCGCCCGATTCCGAACAGTACGCCGAGGCCGTTCGCGGCGTCGCCTACTGGGTCCGCGGGGTCATCGAGACCATCACTGCGAACAGGCCGGCCGCCGTCGAGCTGTCCCACCACGACACCCACGTGACCGAACGCGGAGTCGCGGGACAGGAGTTAGCGTTCGCGGCCCGGCAGTATTCGCGCCTGTCCGCGCAGATTCTTCACAACGGCACCATCCTCGACGTCGTCAGCGCCGCGATCTTCGACGGCTTGGAGTCCGTGCTCGGCTCGCGGTGGGATCTTCTCGACGCCCCGGGGGTGTGTGACCTGGCCGTGGACCTCAGCCCGCGAGTAGCAGAATCGAAGATCGCGAGCCGGACCATGGTGCGCTCGTGGAAAGAGGCGCTGCGGGTGTTGCGGCGCATGTATCGCCTTGCCGAGGACGCGGACTATCACCCCTTCCGCGACCACATCAAAGTGATGCTGTGGGACTTGGCCGAGGCCCTTGACGTGCGCGTCGACGCCCAAACGCTCACCGAGTTGCAGTTCGGCGCCGCCACCCAGGGGGAACTGCGCCCGGCATTCCGTGCCCTCCTGCGCAACGCCCACGCCCGTCAAAGGGTCCGCGCCGGCGCGCTGTACTGCCTGGCCTATATCGGCGAGGAGGTCCCCGAGCCGGACGAATACTCCAACCCCGACGCCCTTCGCCGGCCCAAGCGTGGTAAAGGCCACCGCAAGGGAGCATCGGCGCCAGGGGCATCGTCCCACGCCCCCGATGCGCCGTCCGAGTGACCAGCCGACCGACTGCGTGGGCGCTGCCCCAGGCCTCACCGGGCGATCGACGCGAACACCGCCCCCGTCATGCGCGCCAGGTCTGCCGGTGCGATTCCCAGGTCCAGGCCACGCGATCCAGCCGAGACGTACATGATGTCGAGGCTCGCCGCCGCCGAGTCGATGACCGTGGGGTGGGCCTGGCGTTGGCCCAAGGGTGAAATCCCGCCCACCACGTAGCCGGTGGCCCGCTCGGCCTCGGCGACCTCCGCCATCGTCCCCTTCTTCCCGCCCAATGCCGTGGCCAGTGCCTTCATGCTCAACGACGCCACGACAGGAATGATCCCCACAGCCAATTCGCCGTCGACTTTGGCGACGAGCGTCTTGAACAACTGGTCGCCCGGAAGCCCGAGAGCCGTGGTCGCCTCCAGGCCGTACCCGAGGTGGGCCCGCCGGTCGCGGGAGAACGCGAGGACGGTGTGGGGGACCCCGGCCCGCCGAAGAGCAAGGATGGCGGCAGTGCCGGCGGTGGTCGGCCTCTTCGCGCTCACGAGGCTTATGTAGCGCCTCACCGCAAGCGAGGTCAAGCCAGGCTCACCCGGTGGGCGCGCCGTCGACAGGCGACGACGAATCCGCCGCGAGCCGTTCCCACTCGTCCAAGAGAGATGAATCGACGCCCCGGACCAGGTCGCCGAGCCATTCGACAAGCTGGTCTAGATCGTCAGTTGCCGCTGAGGGCGGAACCGAATCGCGCAACGTGCGGTAGGCGTCGGTGAGATACCGCAGCACCACGCCCTCGGATCGCGCCAGATCGTAGCGGGAGACGAATTCGTTGAACGTCATGGCATGGGTGCGCATCTCGCGGACCACAGACTTGGGCGACAGGGGATAGTCCGCCACCCACGGATGCGTGCGCCGGTAGATCTCGTACGCGG
>JAISBQ010000351.1 GCA_031266115.1 Bifidobacteriaceae bacterium | reverse complement strand
CCGGGCCGGGAGGGTCGGCGAGCCGGGGAACGGCCGTCGGGTGTGGCAGGATTGGCTTGCAGCGGAGCTCCTGGGGAAGAAGGGGAACTTGGTCGTTGCCATCTTCCACCAGGGCTCCGTTGCGCCGCCCGTCACGACACGCCGCAAACGGTCATTGACGCACAGCCAAACCCCTTAACTTCACGGCCTTGCCCCTATTGGCGGAACGTCGTCAGATCCCCGCCGTTCTCCGGCGGATACCCGCCAGCGGCCGGCGACAGGTCGGCGGTAGTCGCCCGGGCCGATCCCGGCCGCGTCCTTGAACGCCTTCGCGGCGGTGCGCCGGTCCCTCCACCCCACCAATCCCGCGATCCGGCCCATCGTCGTGTCCGTGCGGGTCAACAGCCACGCCATCCGCAAAACCCGCAGAGTGTTCCGGTACACGGTCGGAGGCTTCCCCATCTGTTCGGCGAACTCGTGACGCAGATGCGATTCTGACAACCCCGCCTCGTCGGCCAGCTGTTTCACAGTCAACCGCTTGGTGTAGCGGGCGTCGATCATCGCCCTGGCCCTCCGGATCGGCTCCGTGATGGGACGCAACGTCGAGAAGCAGGCTTGGGTGGCGCGCCGGGCCGTGGCCTGCGGCGACTCCACCTCCCAGCCGTGCCGGTTCCTCAACCTCGGGCCCAGGTGCCGCAACGCCCCGAACGCCGCGTCGAGGGCGTCGTACAGGTTCGCGCCGATGACGCGCCGCCTGGTCAGGTCGCACAACCAGTCCAACGAACCGAACAGGGCTTCCCGCCCGTCCGGGCCGGCCCGCACCACCTGGAACGGGTCGGGGTACTCCTCGCGGGCGAACACCGGCGCCGTCAAGCCGTCCAGACGCAGCGCTGGGTGCCGCCACACCACGATCTGCAACAAGAACTCGGCAGACACGAACAGCCGGATCACCTCGGCCTGCCCATCCGGTTGGATCCCGCACGGCACGTTCGGCATCAAGAACACGAACCCGCCCTCCCTCACATGCGCCGGCTCCCCGCCGTCGCTGTGGCGGACCTGGCACACTCCCTCGCGGACCACGATGAACTCGACCCAGTCGAACGCCACCGGCAGCAAAGGACGCCGCAGCGTCTGCCTCTGAGCGCACAATGGCACACCGGGTTCCACGGCGATGCCTCGGCTCGAGGCGCCGTCTGGCGTTCTCCGCATGTCGTCTTCCATGTCGGAATCGTCACGTTGTCTTGAGCGCGACGTCCTCCGTGTGTGGCCCCAGGTCCGCAGTGCGGGCAAACGAAAAGACCGGTCCGCTTCCGCCCCTGCCCATTGCCAGCCGTCCGTGATTGCTCGACGGAGACTGTTGTTGTGACTCGCTCGATTCGGCGACGTGGGCGTCTCATGTTCTGACGATGACGGCGTTGGGGCCGGGCTCGACCATCGAGGCTGCCCTCACGCGACGCGGCGGCCCCGGTGCGGTGCCTGCGGTAGGACCTACGAGGTGCTCCCCGGCCAGTATCTTCTCCCACAGCACTGGCTCGACCCAAATGATCTACCACGCCATCGAGTCGGCCGGTATCAGGCGGGGGAAGGATCGCTCGAACCGGGCCTCTTCCTGTCCCACCCGACCAAGTTGGCCGGCCGCCACGCCTGGGCAGCCGGTCCCGGTCAAGTCCGCGTAGCTCTCCCCACGCGCCATCCTGGCTAGCAGTTGGCCCGGCAGCTACTGACGCCTCTTCCTGGTATCGACGGCGGCCTATGAGCTCCTCCCTGGCCAGGGACCTGTTCAGGCTCGGAAGACTCGTCGATCTCGCATATGGGCTGGCGGCCGTTTTGGTTCAGGAACGCGCAGGGCAATGCCGCGAGCATGTCGCAGCGCCAGGACCGCGTCTGAAGGCAGCAGAGTCCGCAGGGCGCGGTCGGAATCATCCGCTTCGTACCCAATTCGGGCTGTCGGCTTCCACGGTCAGCCATGGGTGGGCGCATCCGTGTCACATTGTCCACAACCCTCCAAGATCTGCAGTCTGAACGTCCGCTCACCTCGCTGCGGCGCTCGCTGTCGGGCTGCTCCAGTCTCCATCCGCCCACGCCGCTGCCTGGAACGGGTGCCGTGCCTGGGTGTTTCACAGCGGACCAGCCGATTTGACAACCGCGGCGGAACCATCCACACTTTTGGAGGTTACGTAGTTCCGAAACTAGCCAAGTATGGAAGGATGGCCATGCCCGATCTGACCGGTTCGCCGATGGTCCGCCCCGAAGCTCCACTGGCCCACCGCTTGTGTCGCCTGGGCGCTGGAGAAGTCAGCCGCAACTTCCACGCGCTCCCTCTCGCGGGTGCACTCCGATCGATGCCGGACTATTGGCTTCAGCGGTTTGATTTCTTGCGCCGCCCGATCACGGCAACTGACGTCAGCTATGCGTACCCAGCCCTTGACTCGTTCTTCGCGCCCGATGGGCCGTTGGCGGAGGCTCAGGACTCGGCCGCTCGCGCGTTCGGGGCACAAGCTGCACTCTTCGGGAGTTGCGGCACCACTGTCTCGAACCGAATTGTGCTCGACGCTCTTGGAGGGTTCGGAGCACACGCGCTGATTGATGGCGCTTCACATCAGTCGATTCCCTTCGCAGCGGGCGGCCTCGGGATAAACAGTGTCGTCATCGATCCGCTGGCAGTCGGCGGATGCAAGATTCCGGACCTTGCACGAATCGTGAAAACGCTTGCGGCAGCCCACCAGTCCGGACGTCCGTTTGATCTCGTGGTGCTCACGGCCAGTTCGTACGACGGCTACGTCGTACGAATGGACGAGGTTCTGCCGCAGCTGATTCGGGCATCGCCGCGCACGGCGATCATGATCGATGCCGCCTGGGGTGCCATACATTCCTTCTCGGATGCTCTTCGGCCCCACACAGCGCTCACCGCCATCGCGGAACTGAGAGAGACCGAATCGCTCGATCTACCCCCAATCGTGGTCACCGTTTCTGCTCACAAGTCGATCTGCTCTCTCCGCCAGGGTGCCCTCATACTCGTGGCTAATGATGCCGATTCATTGGATTCCCTGAAGACCGCGCAATTCAAGCACCATACAACCTCGCCTTCATGGCCCGTACTCGCGTCCGTGGACTTAGCATGCGCCCATGCAGCCGACTTGGGAGCAAAAGGTGCATCGCGCGCAATCAACTTGAGGGACCGCTTCGTTCATATAATCCAGAAGGATCCCCTCTTGCGCCCACTTATGCCTGACGATCCGGACCAATTCTCTTCGTTCCGTGGTCTTATGCAAGATCCAATGAAAGTTGCAATTTCGTTGGGGCCCCTCGGAGAGCCGGGTCTCGTAAGACACAATCTCTACCACGAGTACGCCACTTACGTGGCACGATGCAACGGCACCGGCCTCCTCCTGCATTTCACGATAGGAATAGATGAAGCCGATATCGACTCATTGGTGGCTGCCTTACGCGAAATGGTCAAGAGGAATTGTCGGATGCGTCCCACGCCAGGTGACCTGGCTGTCGGATCGATCATCGAGGAGTACGTGGTTCCGTATCCGCCCGGAATCCCAATAGCGCGGCCTGGCGATGTGTGGACCAACGCACACGCCTCAGATTTGTCCAATGAAATGGCATTGGGAGCTGAAATCTTTCGGCTCCCCGAACCCGTCCTAGACAGGAGCTTACCGTGATCCCACTCGAGACAATCATGCGCCATGCAGCATCGTTCCCAGATGCGCCTGCGATCGAGACGAGCGGAGCAGTACTGTCGTGGTCCGGCTATCGGAAGTCCGTATCGGACATCACACCGTGGCTAAGCAGAGTCCTCAGTCAACCGACCGCAACGGTTGTAGTGGAGGCCGCCGCGTCGGCTCAAGTTTTCTCGCTTACGAGTGCTTTGGCGACACTAGGAGTCCCGTGGGTAGCAGTGGATCCGTCGGCGTCAGACAAGAAACGCAGGGACCAATTGAAACGTGTCTCTCCAGACATGGTGGCGCGCAGCGGTGAGGGAGGCGACCTTGTGTTGCACCTCACGCGGACTGGCGATCTCGTCGAGTTCGACAGCATACCGACCGTCCCTCGATCAACCAGGACGCACAAACGTCCCTTCCGCTCCCTCGGGTTCACGTCAGGCACCACGGGAACCGCCAAGCTCGTTCGCCGCACTGTGCCGAGCGAGGCACGGCGGAATGCCCATTTCATAGATCGTTTCGGATTCGGCCCCAATGACCGATTCTTGCTGGCCATGCCCCTCTCTCATGCATCCGGACACGGCTGGGCGCGTACCTTCCTGACCGCCGGGGCCACTGTGGTCATCGGAAAACCGGACAGCGAGGCCATCGCGAGCCGAATCACTGAGGGAGCCATAACGGCCACGCTCCTCGTGCCGCCGGTGTTGGAGGAGGTGATCGCGACTCTTATTCGTGATCATCCACGGAGCCAAGTCCCCACGCAACTCCGGTTCCTGCTCACTGGAGGGCGCCATGTGGCAACGTCACTGGTCGCCAAGACCTTCCGGGTCTTCGGCCCCGTGCTCCATTCCTATTACGGAACAACCGAAACGGGCGTCAATGCTATCGCCAATCCTCAAGACCTCATGATCGACCCTCGCACATCCGGCTATGCGGTCGATGGATCAAGCATAAGAATCATCAATGAGGAAGGAGAAATCCTTCCGGACGGCGCAGTCGGTCGAGTAGTCATCGGAAGCTACATGAATGCCGGTAGTTACGACACTGGACAGATCCCGACGGTCATGATCGACAGTGTTGATCATATCCTAACCGCAGACATAGGCTACATCGGCAGTGACGCCGACCTCCGAATTCTGGGACGGGGTTCGCATTCAATTGCTGCCACGGCCTGCGGCGACATCATTGGACTTGAAGAAGACCTGCGTCTCTTGCCGGGTGTCGGGGGTGCGGCGGTCGTGGCTGACTCTATTCGTGATGGACTCTATGTATTTCTCGCGGCTAGCAATCTTGAGGAAGGAGACAAGCATCTGCTGCGCTATCTCGCTGCAAGGCTCGCCGCCCTGCGCGGTGTCAGGCTGCCAATCGCAACCAAGGTAGTGCCGGAATTGCGGTTCAGCCCCACGGGGAAATTTGACTCAATCAGGACTCTGGCGCCAATCGGCGCATGAGCATCCAAGGAGGAACAATCCATGTCCAAACTACCACTTCGCGGAATAGCGTTTTGTCTCATTCCACCTCTCATTTGGGGAGGGATGTTCCCTATAGCGAACGCCCTCGCCCCGACTGTCAACATGTTCGCCATGACGCTGATTCGTTATGCCGTTGTCGCGCTCCTGCTCGCACTCATGCTCGTCCGACTGGAGGGAGCGTCTGCTTTCCGGTTCGCGGGTCATGGGCCGCGTCTATTCCTTCTCGGATCGGCCGGCTTCGCCGGATTTGGACTTCTAGCGTTCACGGCGCTGAGTTACACGAGCTCAACCAATGTCAGTCTGATCATGGCCATGATGCCGGCCATCAGCGCAGTACTTGCTGCGGCGTCTGCCAGACGATTGCCGCCTCTCTACACGGTGACCGCCATCGCAATCGCGTTCGCGGGAGTCTCGTTGGTGCTCACGGGTGGCGACTACACCCATTTGATTTCCGCCGGTGATGCCCTCGGCGAGCTGCTTGCTCTTCTCGGCGCAATCTGCTGGGTCGTGTACACACGCGGAGCCGCAGCCGTGCCAAGTTGGTCAACGCTGCGCTACACCACCATCACGACCGTCTTGGGAGTCCCCAGCATCGCTGCGGCAACCGTTGTGGCAACTGCGGTCGGATATGTTGACTCGCCGAACCTTGGGGCTGTTCTCGCGGGCTGGCCCGAGTTGTCTTACCTGATAGTCCTGGCAGGAGTCGTGGCCGTGTTGTGCTGGAACGCGGGCAACAAAGCCCTCGGTCCGATCAACGGTACGCTATTCATGAACCTTGTTCCCATCACGACTTTTTCCATAATTGGAATTGCGAATCTCGAAATGCCGAGTCCGGCGGCTGCATCAGGCGTCGTGCTCGTGATTGTTGGCCTTCTTGTGAACAACTATTGCATGAGAAGATCCGCACGCCCAGCGCAGACGGTTGCGCCTCCTTCGCAAGAGGCTGAGCTTGCGGTACAGGCCGGGGATCGAGCAGCGACGCGGTAGCGTGCCTGATGAAGAGGCTCGCGCCAGCCAGGAAGCCCGCTCCGCGCCGATTCCATTATGGGGTCCCAGCGAGCGCGGACGCCGATGACGGATTTGTTCTTGTGACGCCGTCAAACTGCACCGAATCCAGAATCACGTCACTCCGACGGCTTTTGCCCTCGCCAGGCATCCGCACCGGTTGGGCACCGCTTCACGGCGGCGAGGGAAGGCTATACAGATGCAGGCAACGGGGTCGCGCAGGAGATACTGCTCGCGAGCGGATCCATCGCCCCGCCACATGACGCTTTACACGCTCCGAAGCGCCACCACACCGGGGCGTTGCTCCTGTTGCGACTTCGTGACCGTTTCCGCTCGTGTGTATGAGACGGTGAGCGACCGCATTGGGCGTAAGCGGCCCCGCGCCATCCGAGACCCGGATCCGCTACATCAAGGCGGTGCCGTTGCTGCCGTTCCCGACCAAGATCGTCTAACACGCGGCGGCGTTCTTGATATTCGCCGCAGGGTGGCACGAGTTTGGCTGGGTCGTGACCGCCATCTGATGCCTTCACCGATCCGATGGACCGTACCATCGTGGTTGACTCGACTTCATGGGACTGCTGCTGCTTCCCGTCCAGGATGCCTGCGGGGACCACGTACCCTTGTCGCAGTACTCTAGCCAGGCGTGGCTCCCGTCCATCGATGCCCAAACCCTCAAGGGAGGAAACCAAGTGCCTACTCAGCTCTTTCATCCAAGTCTCAGCACGATTGACCCCACGAGCCTGTTGCGAGCCGCTTCGGACCCGGTGCGACTGATGATAGTCCAGATCCTCGATGAGCACAGAGAGCAGACCTGCTCGGAACTCGCTGACCAGCTATCTGTCCCGCTGCCCACCATGAGTCATCACCTCAAGACGTTGCGTGAGGCCGGAATCACCCTCAGCCGGAAAGAGGGGACGACCCGGTGGACCTCTCTCCGAAGGCCTGAGCTTGATCTACATTTTCCTGGCCTAATTGAACAGCTTGTGGCGCTGGCTGGGCGATTGGCTCAGAGCAAGGATGCGTACCCGCGCGAGTCCCCCGCGACGGTACATTCCGTCGACTCGGCACCATCATGAGGCGGGACTACTGCGCAAGCCCACGCTCCCAGAAGGTGACAGCACGCGCAATCGAGTTGATCGTGGCATGTCGGCACCCTGAAGAAGGCCACACTAGCCCGATACGTCCTCGCGATCCGGACAAATGTACGGCTCTTGCCCCCTCTTGAGGGCTCGCACGCAACACGTTAACGAGTCCTTGGCGATGTGCCGCCCGGCGATCTGCTCGAACATCACTTCCATCCCTGGCTCCCTCCGGTCCCGATCTCCGCCGCGCCCGCCGCGCCAGGCGAGTCGCCCGGAGGGGCCAAGGCCGTGAAGTTAGGGTTTTGGGAGGGTTGTCACGGAGGCTCGCCGGCGAGGACGGCTATTTCTAGGCGTGCTTTCCGGCAGGCCCGGGCGAGGCCCGCCCCGCGCGCCTGGTGCTTCGAGATCGCGCGTTTGACGACCCTGGGGCACACGCGCAGCCGGCGCTTGGGCAGCGGCGACGCCAAGACCGGGCGCCCGATCTGGCCGACGATGCCGACCACGGCGCCGGCGACGGCCGCCTCGGCCCGCACGAGCAGGTCGCGGGCCGCCTCCAACGCGATGGTGAAGCTGCCCCGGTCGGGATCCGGGCCGCCGGCCAGGGCGGCGTCCG
>JAISBQ010000348.1 GCA_031266115.1 Bifidobacteriaceae bacterium | reverse complement strand
GGGACGCCGCCGGTGCCGGATGCCTCTGCCGTGGCGACCTGCCGCTTCCAGCGGTCACCGCCCAGGAGCCAGTCGAAGGAATCGAGCTGGAGACCGAGGAGATTAGGTACCTCAAGTGGTTCGTGTATCTTCGCGAATGAGATCCGTGTGGAGCCCGTGAGTGGAGCGTTGGCGTCTAGGTCTGACCGTGGGATGCGCGAGGCAGCCAAGGGGGATCCTTCCCTGGAGATCGAAAAGCACGCGGCGCACAGGTGGCTTGAAGAGTCGTGGAGTGGTCTTTGGGCACAAACCGGCGCAAAGCGTCAGCTTACCCCACTGGACGCCGCCTGACAAGGGCCCCCTGACCTGCATGAACGCCATCGTCCGATAGTAGCCAGGCGCACGCGCGGGGCGCCTGGCGGACATCCATCCGGCCGGGCGCCCCGCGGGGCGGGAAGGGGAGGAGGCTCTGTCGGCCTCCTCCCCCGCCCTGATCGCTACTTCTTGATCTTGATCGACTTGGAGGCGCGGATGACCTTGGCGTAACCCGCCTTGGCTCCGGTCGCCTTCACGACGATCCTCTTGCCCACGTCGGCCTGCCGCAGCGTGTAGGCCTTCGAGGTGGCACCCGAGATGGCCTTGCCGTTGCGATACCAGCGATAGGTCACCGTGGTCCCCTTGGTCCAGGAGCCCAGGACCGCCCGCAGCTTCTTACCGGCGACGGCCTTGCCGACGAACTTCGGCTGATGGGACTTCAGGAGACTCGCCTTGGAAACCTTCGCAGTCCCTGTCGCGGGCTGTGCCGCCGGGGCTGCCGCCGGAGCGACAGCCTCGACCACGGCGCTGGCCACGGCCAGGCCGGCCGCCGCCGCCTTGATGGCTGCCGTGGCGGCATCAATGGCGTCCTGAGTGGCCTCGGGGTCACCCAGCAGGGCGCGGCCAGACGCTAGGGCGTCGGTCAGCGTCTGGACCGAATCCGGCGTGTAGTCGCCCAACGCGATCAGCTGTGCTTCTTCCACGGCGGAACTCAGCGACGAGCTGGTGGCGCGGAGTTTGGCGTCCATGACCTTGGCCATCAACGCCGACTGAGCACCCGACACCTCGCTGGATGTCGCGTTGCCGTTGGCGAGGACATCCTTGGCGTGCTGGAGGGCATCGGCGAGCCCGATCACCGTGGACGGCACGTAGGCGCCGATGTTGTCCACGATCACCTGACCCAGTCCGATGGCCGCCTCCAGGCCACCCGTGAATGGCCTGGCAACCAGGCCGCTCAGCGAGCTGCGCAGCGCGTTGAAGACGTCATCGACCTCGGCCTGCGGGACCTCCGGAGCACCGAGCAGAGTTTGGGCGCCTGCCAGTGCCGTGGCAACCGGAGCCCAACTCCCTGTCGTGTAGTCGCTCGAGTTCAGGCCGTTCACCATGGAGTACAACGCCTGAAGAGCAGTGATGTCACCCTTCTTGGCCGCAGCCTGGTAGGCGGCAAGCAACGTCGCAGCTGCGGCGTTGATGTCGGCCTGCGTGGTACCCGCCGGCGGCGGAATCAGCGCCGCCGCCGCGTCCCTCGCGGTGTCAAGCCCGACCAGCGTCGAGGCGATGTAGTCGCCCGGTGAGGCGAGAACCGCGTCCGCCGCCGCGATCGCGTCCTGCAGGATGGCCAGATACAGCGCGTACTCCGGGCTGGCCATCAGGTCCTGCAGGGTCTGGATCGCGGTGTTGATGGCCAGGTCGCTCCCGGTCCCGGCGTCGACAATCGCCTGGGCCGCCTGCACCGCCGCGTCGAACGCGGCGAACCACGTCGGCGCATAGGTGGCCTGGTTGGCGTAGAGCGGCAGTGCCGTGTCGAGCAGGGCCTCCAGGAGGAACAGGTTGTTCGTCGTGTACTGGGAGAACGTGAACCAGTCGACACGAAGAGCCGCACCAGCCGAGCGGACGATGACGTCGTGCACGCCCTGCGGGTTGTTCGTGACCGGCGCGGTGAACGTCGCATACGTGTTCGTCGCGTTGCCGGTGGTCACAGGAATGTCGGCGATCTTGGTGCCGGTGGTGACCGAGTCGAGCCAAATCTCCACGGTGCCATTGGCGACGCCGTTGGTGTTGGGCGCGACGCGGACGGCTGCCCGCTGAGGAGCCAGCGCCGCGAAATCGACATTCTTGAAGGTCAGCGTGCCGTTGTTCGCCACGTTGATGTACAGACCCATCTGGTTGCCGCCCGTGGCCCACGTGGTGGCCGCGGTTCCGGAGCCAGTGTCGTAGTTCTCGGCATGAATCTGCTTGACCGGATCCTTGGTGCCTTGGTTCTGCAGGGTGATGGCCCGCTTCGCCACAATATCCGGGTTGTTGTTCAGCGTGGCGACCACCACAACCTTGCCGTCGCCCTGACCGGTCGCGGTGACCAGGCCGGAGGCGTTGACGGTAGCCAACGTGGTCGGACCGCCGTTCACATCCTCGATGGTCCAGGTGAACGCGTTAGTCGGGACGGCGAGGAAGGTGGTGGGCTGGTGGTAGCTGCCCGCGGTCTCGGAGAACAGCTCCGTGGCCGCCACGCTCTGCTGGTTGGTGCCGCCGTAGCGCTGGATGTTGTCGTTAGCGCCGAAGGCAGTGCCATTCCGCAGAATCGGGTAAGCGATCGTCTTGGGAGATCCGCTGATGGTCACCCTGTTCGTGGCGACCTGGTTGGTCACCATGATTGTCTTCGTGGCGGTGCGGCCGGCTGAGGTCGCGGTCACGATGACGGTGCCGTTGCCGCCGGATGCGCCATTGGCCTTGAGCACGCCGGTGGCGGCGTTGATCGAGGCGATGTTGGTGTCCTCGCCATCCGCGTCGGTCACCGACCACAGCACGGTGGACGTCGACGTTGTCGGAGTGATGTCCACGCCGAGCTTCAGTTCGCCGCCCGGCTCACGGATCGAGTCGAGGCTCTCCTGCTGGGTGATCTCCAGGGACTGGGTGGCCTCCGCGGTGTTGCCGAACTTGAACCACTCGATCTGGGTGCCCGGGTTGCTGGTCCGGACGTAGATGTCGTAGCGGCCCGCGGCCGGCGCGGTGAACGTCCGGCTGGTGCGAGTCCAACCCGGCTTGATGTAGGCGTTCTTGTACGGCTGGCCATGGGAGTCCAACTTGTCCGGACCGGCCGGGCTTCCAACCTGCGGACGCGTGGACTGGACAACCGAGATCGGGCCGATGCCCAGGCCGGCGGGGATGCCCGCCACGGGCCGGGTATCACCGATCACGAAACTCGCCAGCGGCGAGGCCGTTGCGAGATCTGCCGGGTCGGAACCGGCCGGCAGCGCGACGAACTCGAGCGTGCTGGTGCGGTTGGCGCCGATCTTGGCGGACACGCGCGTGGTGCCGGCCGGAATCTGGACGTTCTTGAAGTTGATCCAAGCGCCAGCCTCACGCAGCTGCACGGCGGTGTTGGAATAGAGATCGACGGAAGAGCTGATCAGCTCCATGTCGCTCACGTCGCCCGAGTAGTTCGAATAATCGTCGAAACGCTCGGCCAGAACCTCTTGGTTGAGGTTGCGGACCGCGGCGGCAGTGCCGTTGGCGCCAGCCACGTTGAGAGTGACGCCGGTGCCAGTGTCGACCGCAGACTTGGCGGCCTTGATCCGGTAGGCGCCGGGCTCGACGATGTCCTTGCCCTGCTCGACGTCCCACACACCCAGCTTGTCCACCAGGTCCACGGAGAAGGAGAAGGTCCGCGTCTCATTCGGAGCAATATCGCGGATGCGATCGAACGCGATCAGCTTCTGCTCAGGCTGGACAATCCGGGATGGGGTGCCCGTGAACGAGGAATAGATCTGGACAACTTCGTCGGACTTGACCGAACCGGCGTTGCGGACCTGGCCGGACACGGTGAAGTGGCCGCTCGAGATCCCCGAGACCGCTACGTTCGAGTACACGAAGTTGGTGTACGTCAGGCCGTGGCCGAACGAGTACAGCGGCGTCCCCTGGAAGAACTGGTAGGTCCGCTCACCCTTGACGATGTCGTAGGTCATCAGGCCCGTGGGGATGGTGCCGTTCATGTTCGACAGGTTGTCGTTGCCGCTCTCGGAGTAGTCCGGCCAGCGGTAGGAGGCCGGCGGATGATCCTCGGAAGCACCGATCATGTCGGAGACGTTCCCGTACCAGGTGGCGGACAGACGCCCGGAGGGCGAATAGGCCGGAACCGTGCCGTCGGAACTCAGGTAGCCCGGGTAGGACGAGAAGGTGGCGACGGGCGTGTACTTGTTCTGCGTCGGGGCGAATCCGGTGGCAGGCACCGAATAGCCGTCGTCGAACAGGGCCGAGACGAGCGCCGAGCCCTCTTCCTGCGCAGAGTGAGCGACTTCAAGGATTGCCTTGACCTTGGGGTTGTTCGCCACTGCCGGCTGAACCGCCATCGGCGAGCCGGTCTTGACGATGAGGATGAGGTCGCGGCCCAGATCGTTCGTGATGTGATCGATCTGCTCGACCTGCTGGTCCGACAGACCCGTCTTCTGCAGGTCGACGGCCTCACGGGCGGTCATCCAGGCATCCTGGCCGACGGTCAGAACGATGGGAGCACCGGCCGGTGCGGCGGCGATCGTCTCATCGATGGCGGTGTCGACGGAGCGGATGGTCTCGAAGTCGAACTTGTACTCGGCGGGCAGACCGTCCACGACGTCATCGTTCGGGTCGGCATCGAACGGCGCGCTCGCGATGTCCGGGCCGTTGGTGTGGTTCTCGGCGCGGAACGGGCCGATCTTGCCCTGGGTGACATCGGCGGAGATCCTGTCGGTCCCCGTCGTCCACTTGAGGTAGGTGCCGTTGTTGAGATCTTCATCGTCGACGTCGTAGGCCATGGCGCTCGCGCTGTAGGCGTTGTTGCCGCCGTTGCCTGCCAATGGCGAATAGATGCCGGTCTTGCCGTCGTCGGTCTTCGCCAGGCGCAGGCCCTGGAAGACGGAATAGGTGGAGCCGCTGGCCGTGTTGCGATAGCCCGCCTTGACGGTGTTGTTGATCATGCTCACCGGGGCGATGGCGTTGGTGCGGTTGGGAACCTGGACGAACCGGTTGTTGATGGGCGTGCGCATCTGCACGTCGTAGGGGCCGTAATCGTAGATGTCGAAGAGGAGATCCGTGTCGGACCTAGCGACCTGGGCGCCAGCCGGGGTGCCTGTCGCCGTGATCGGCTGGTCGCCGGTGCCGGTGGCGTTCGGGTTCCGGTCAACGGTGTTGTTCGGGGCCTTGAGGTACTTGCCGTTGGAGGCCTTGATCGCGACCGTCTCGACCGCCTGGTCGAAGGCCACGTTGGAGGCGCCGAGCTTGTTGGACAAGGCGTCCTTGATCGTGACCGCATAGGGCCAGTTGCCGGTGTAGTGGTTCTTCTCGACGGAATCGGCGAGCGTGCCGAGCAGAACCACCGAGTCGGTGGCCGAGCCGGACAGCGGCAGCGTGTTCGCGTCGTTCTTCAGCAGGACAATCTGTTCCTGTGCCGAGCGCAGGGCGAGTTCCTTGTGATCCTGAATCTGGGGCGCCAGCGCCAGCGCGGTGCGCTCAAGGTGCGGGTTCTGGGGCTCGAGGTGATCCAGATCGCCGACGTGGAGCTCCTGGCTCAGCCGGCGCCGAGCGTTGGCATCGACATCGGACTCGGTAAGAGTGCCGCGCGCCAACGCTTCGTAGATCATGTTGGTGGCGTTGCCGAACTCACGGAAGGACCAGCCCATCTGACCATTCTGGACGCCTTCGGCGATGCCGAGCGCCCAGCCTGCAGGATCGTCGTCGAAGTAGCGCTGGGAGTGCGCCCACATCGAGGAGCCCGAACCGTAGTCATTGGTGGTGGTGTACTCGTAGTGCCCAGTGCCCTCATAGTCCGGGGTCCACTCGGTGAGCAGGTCCCGCTGAAGGGGGTTGACGGACATCGGCTTGCCGTTGATGAGGGGGTAAGAGTTCATGAGGCTCTTCGCGCTGCCCGCGGAGATCGGGTACTTGAAGGCCTTGATGTAGTAGTCGTTGGTGACCTGCTCGGGGATGACCGAGTTGGTCCACAGGCGGTTGACCTCGTTGTTGTAGGCCAACGGGTGCTTGAGCTGCGGCAGGAAGGCTCCGTAGCCGTCCGCCGTGCGCTGGTTCATGCCCGTCGTGGCCTGGGTGCCGAGCTCGCCAGTGAGGTAGGCGTCTTCGCCATAGGTCTCATAGGCGCGTCCGTACCGAGGATCGCGGGTCAGATCGAGCACTGGCGTCAACCGTTGGATGCCGCCACCGTTGGCGATTGATTCCGAGGCCAAGGCGTCGCCGAAGTCGTACATCAGATCGGGATCCCAGGACTGGGACAGGCCGAGAGGCTCCGGGAACACCGTGTAGCCGGTGGTGCCCGAACCGGTCACGCCGTGCAGGCCCTCGCCGCCGCCGCCGCGCATGCCGTTGAGGCCGAGCCTGGCGATCGCGCCGCCGCTGACGGACAGCGCCACCTTCTCCTCGAGGGTCAGCTGAGCCATGATGTCGTCGATGCGCGCACCGGAGTCGACGTTGTGGTCGCGGAAGATGCGGTCGACTGCCGGGACGAAGCCGTCATCGGGTGCCGCGCCTGCTGGGCCGGCTCCCGCGGTGGGCACCAGGAGGGCGGCAATCAATGCCGCCGTAGCCAGGCCCGACGCTGAGGATTTGCTGGTCAGAAATCCACGTTTCATTCGAACAACCTTTCAGGGGATTGAGGTGACATCGTTGGGGTACACCACACGGACGAACGCTGCCGTAGCACCCGTGCACGCGATGCAATCGATTCCCAGCCTTGCGAAACGACGCCGTTCGCAGGCGTGGGCCCCAACTGCCAGAATTATAGCCCCTGCCCGCCGATCAGGCCACGTGGCGTACTGGTTTTGGCTCCACATTGGCGTAATCATCGCCTCAGACCCCGGTTTCGCTGTTCCTCATGACCCATCCCAACACAACGGACGATGGCGGCCCCCACGTGAGGGCCGCCATCGTCCGTGAGATGTGGGGTGCTACTTCAGGGTGACGGTCGCGCCGGCGCCCTCCAGAGCAGCCTTGGCCTTGTCAGCCGCATCCTTCGCGACCTTCTCCAACACGGCCTTCGGCGCCTCTTCCACCAGAGCCTTCGCCTCGCCGAGACCGAGCGACGTCAGCGCGCGGACCTCCTTGATGACCTGGATCTTCTTGTCGCCGAAGGACTCGAGGATCACATCGAACTCGGTCTGCTCCTCTTCCTCCTCCGCGGCAGCGGCGGCGGGAGCGGCGGCAGCGACGGCGACCGGGGCGGCCGCCTCGACATCGAAGACTTCCTCGAACTTGGCGACGAACTCGGTCAGTTCGAGGAGGGTGAGCTCCTTGAAGGCATCAATCAGTTCGTCAATGGTCAGCTTCGCCATGGTGGCGTGTCCTTTCTTGTCTGGCCTCAGACCGGGCCGTGGTAGGTGGGGAACGGTGGCCGGTCAGGCCGCCAGCTTCTCTCGTAGGGCATCAACGGTGCGCACGGTCTTGGTGCCCGGCGCGGTGAACATGAAGGCGGCCTTGACCAGCGACGCCTTGACGACACCGGCAACCTTCGCCAGCGTCACCTCGCGTGTGTCCATGTCGGCCAGCTTGACAACCTGGTTCTTGTCGAGGGCGCTGCCCTCCAGGACGCCGGCCTTGAGCACGAGGTTGTGGTGGGAACGGGCGAAGTCACGTAGCTGCTTCGCCACGGCGACGGGGTCGCCGCTGACGAACGCGATAGCCGTCGGCCCTTCGAGCGCGTCGGCGATCCCATCGATCCCCGCCTCAGTGACGGCGATCTTGGCGAGCGTGTTCTTCACCACGGCGTACGTGGCATTGTCCCGCAGGGCGTTGCGCAACTCCTTGAGCTGCGCCACCGTCAACCCGCGGTATTCGGTGAGGACAGCGGCAGTCGAGCCGTTGAACTGTTCGACCAGCTCAGCGACCGCCGCAATCTTATCCGGCCTCGCCATGGCACTCCTTTCTTAGGTGTCGATCACCACCGGTGGTGGCGGCCTCGGAGCACTGGCACGGCGGCGCAAACAAAAGCCCCGCGCAGACGCACGGGGCCCGGACTATCGCGCACCACTTCACGGTGCGCCGCGGATCGCAGCGCCTGCGCCGGCCTGCCTTGCAGCACCTTAAGCCCCGCGGACACGGGACACCAGCGGTCTTTGGCTTCACGCACCCTACCCGCTCCCCGCGCACGAAGCCAATTCCAATGGCACCTCCGCCTCATCGACTATCCGTGGTGCGGGTTCTGGAATGCCGTGGTGGTCCGGTCCGTCGGAGACCCGCCGCGTCAGTCCTCGGAGGTGATCCGACGAGTGCGGGAGGGATCGATGGCGATGCCGGGACCCATGGTCGTGGCCACCGTCACCTTGAGGAGGTAGCGACCCTTGGACGTGGTGGGCTTGAGACGGAGGATCTCCTCCAACGCCGCCGCATAGTTCTCGGCCAGCTGGACGTCCGTGAATGAGACCTTGCCGATGATGAGGTGCAGATTGGAGTTCTTGTCGACCCGAAACTCGATGCGCCCGCCCTTGATAGCGCGCACCGCGGCGGCCACATCCATGGTCACCGTCCCGGTCTTCGGATTCGGCATGAGGCCACGGGGGCCGAGGATCCGGCCGAGGCGGCCAACCTTCGCCATGAGGTCCGGTGTTGCGACGGCGGCGTCGAAGTCGGTGTAGCCACCGGCCACCTTCGCGATCAGTTCCTCGCCACCCACCTCATCTGCGCCGGCCTCGATGGCCTGATCGGCCCGCTCGCCAACAGCGAAGACCAGCACGCGGGCGGTCTTGCCGGTGCCATGGGGCAGGTTGACAGTGCCACGGACCATCTGATCCGCCTTGCGCGGATCGACGCCGAGGCGCAGGGCGACCTCGACGGTGGCGTCGAACTTCGCAGGCGAGGTCTTCTGGGCGAGGCGAATCGCCTCGAGCGGCGGGTACGCCACGCCGCGGGTGATCTTGGCCTCCGCTAGACGGTAAGCCTTGGAGCGCTTGGGCATCTGCTGTGTCCCTTTCTTGGCTGGATGACGGTGCAGGTGTGGTGAACGGGCCGCGCGTCAGGCCCTACCACGGTCATGAGGCGGCTGGGTGCCGCAGTACTAGCTGGTAACCGTGACGCCCATCGACCGGGCGGTGCCGGCGATGATCCTGGCGGCATGGTCCACATCGTTGGCGTTGAGATCAGCCATCTTGACAGTGGCGATCTCGCGGGCTTGATCGAGGGTGATGCTCCCCACCTTGACGGTGTGCGGTGTAGCTGAGCCCTTGGCGAGGCCTGCGGCCTTCTTGATGAGGTCGGCCGCTGGCGGGGTCTTGAGCACAAAGGTGAAGCTGCGGTCCTCGTAGACCGTGATCTCCACAGGAATCACGTTGCCGCGCTGCGCCTCGGTGGCGGCGTTGTATGCCCTGCAGAACTCCATGATGTTGACGCCGTGCTGGCCGAGTGCCGGGCCGATGGGCGGTGCGGGATTGGCCGCGCCCGCCTGGATCTGCAACTTGATGAGGCCTGCGACCTTCTTCTTGGGAGGCATGTGACTTGGTGTCCTTGTGTGTGTTGTCGGTTTTCCCGGCGCCGGTGGCGGCGCCGAAGCATCATGTCAGATCTTCGCGACCTGGGTGAAGGCGAGCTCCACGGGTGTCTCGCGGCCAAAGATGGACACGAGCACCTGGAGCTTTTGCGATTCGGCGTTGATCTCCGCGACCGTTGCCGGCATGGTGGCAAACGGGCCGTCGGTCACGGTGACCGATTCCCCGATCCCGAATTCCACGTCGATCTTCTCGGGGCCCCCATCGGCCGGGCGGGCCGCACTTTCGGGTTCGGGCAGGGTAGGCGCCAGCATCGACACCACCTCGTCCAACGTCAGCGCGACCGGCTGGTGGGTGTGCCCCACGAACCCCGTCACACCCGGAGTGTGACGCACGGCACCCCACGATTCATCCGTGAGATACATGCGCACCAACACGTAGCCGGGGATCCGCACGCGCTTGACCAGCTTCTTCACGCTGTTCTTGTACTCGGTGACCTGCTCAATCGGAACCTCGACCTGGAAGATGTAGTCCTCCATGTTGAGCGACTGGATCCGAGACTCCAGGTTGATCTTCACTCGGTTCTCGTACCCGGCATAGGAGTGGACAACGAACCAGTCGCCCGGCAGATGCCGCAGATCCTCCCTGAGGCGCTCGGTCCCCGAATTCTCGGTCTCCTCGCTCTCCGCCGACGGCGCCACGGCGCCCGCGCCGGGCGCGGCGGGTGGCTGGGCAGTTCCGGTCAGTTCCTCACTCACGTCCAATGAACCTGCTTTCCGTAGGCGACGGGCCGACTCAGCCGAAGATCCTGGTGACGGCCGTCCCCGTGAGCAGATCGATCACGCCGATGAACAGCATGACGATCAGCACGAAGACCAACACCACGCTGGCGTAGGTGGTCAGTTCACTGCGGGTGGGACGCACCACCTTCTTCAACTCCGCCACGATTTGGCGGATGAACAGCACCAGGCGCGCGACGATGCTCGGCCGTTCCGTCTTCGTTCCAGCGGTACTCACGTGTCTTCCGTCCTCATCAGTTGTTCTTGGCCGGGTCCGAGGGCCCGAGGTGACCTGCGCGACCCATGGCGGGCAAGCATCACAGGAGCAGGGCAGGCGGGACTCGAACCCACAACCGCCGGTTTTGGAGACCGGTGCGCTACCAATTGCGCCACTGCCCTAGGCGTACCACCAAGCGCTGTGGGCAGCGCCCAGCTTGGTGGATGTCAAACCACCGACCGACCAGTGTACGCGAGGCGCCCCCCTGACGCTAACCGCCTGGGCCAGACCCACCGATCAGCTGTGGGAGGATCCCTGTCCATGGGTCACGCACTCCCCAGACGCATCTCGACGCGAATCGGAGCCATCGCCGAATCGGCCACTCTGGCGGTGGACGCCAAGGCCAAGGCGCTGAAGGCCGCGGGACACCCCGTCATCGGCTTCGGAGCAGGGGAGCCAGACTTCCCCACCCCGGCCGCGATCGTCGATGCCGCGATCGCGGCGGCCCGAGACCCCCGCAACCACCACTACCCGCCGACGGCCGGCCTGCCGGAATTGCGCGAAGCGATCGCCGTCAAGTCGCTGCGGGACGCCGGGTACGGCATCGTCCCCAGCCAAGTGCTGATCACCAACGGCGGCAAACAAGCCGTCTATCAGGCCTTTGCCGCCATCGTCGATCCGGGGGACGAGGTTCTCGTGCCCACGCCCTACTGGACCACGTATCCCGAGGCCATCGCCCTGGCCGGCGGGGTGAGCGTCACCGTGTTCGCCGGCGCGGACGCCGGTTACAAGGTGAGTGTCGCCGACCTTGAGGCGGCCCGTTCGCCACGAACTACGACGCTCCTGTTCGTCTCGCCCTCCAACCCTACGGGCGCGGTCTACACGCCTGAGGAGACCGCCGCCATCGGCCAATGGGCCGCCGATGCCGGACTGTGGGTAGTGACCGACGAGATCTACGAGCACCTCGTGTACGACGGCGCGAGTGCCACCTCTCTCCCGGTCGCCGTCCCGGAACTCGCCGAGCGGACCATTGTCCTTGGCGGGGTTGCCAAGACCTACGCGATGACCGGGTGGCGGGTGGGGTGGATGATCGGGCCGCCCGATGTGGTGAAGGCCGCCACCAACCTCCAATCCCACCTCACCTCCGGTGTTGCCGGCGTCTGCCAGCACGCCGCTCTCGCCGCCGTGACGGGACCGCTCGACGCCGCCGATGCCATGCGCCACGCCTTCGACAGGCGGCGCCACACCATCGTCTCCATGCTGCGGGAGATCGGCGGGATCATCCTGCCCACCCCCCAGGGTGCGTTCTACGCCTACCCCGACGTCAGCGGGGTGCTGGGGCGCGACATCGGCGGGGTTCGGCCACACACATCCGCCGACCTGGCCGCCGTGCTCCTGGACCAAGCCGAGGTCGCTGTGGTGCCGGGCGAGGCCTTTGGGCCAAGCGGCTATCTCAGACTGTCCTATGCCCTGTCCGATGACGACCTGGCCGAGGGACTCTCGCGGATCGCCACGGTCCTCGCCTGACGCAGGTCGCCTGACGCGGCGGCTCGCGCGGTTCGCCCATGGCCCCTCGCGCGCTAAGGTCTACCTGGCGGATTCGCTGGGGCAGCGGCCCTGCCACGGCGGCGCATAGCGCTACACACGTGTCGGAGCAGCTAAGGCTAGGTCGGGGGGGTCCGGGTGGGCCGCCACAGACCTAGTTCCTGCGACCGCACTGCACCACCCTGACCAACAACGACACTGAGCACCCGGTTCACACTCTGAGACTCCGCGGGGATTTTCTGCGACGGCGATGCCCGCGAGGTGTCATGGATCTGCCGTTAACCGGAGCGGATAGACCGGCCGGGCGCGCCCCTGACACCGCAGCGCGCTCCGGCTAGCTCGGGACCGGGGTATCCCGAGCAGGGCCGGGAGGCTTCTTGGGGGAGACGCCTCCCGGTCCGCCCCCCAAGGGGAACGGTTGTGACACCATCGGATCTGTGCGCGATCTC
>JAISBQ010000258.1 GCA_031266115.1 Bifidobacteriaceae bacterium | reverse complement strand
GCGCGTCAAGGAGGAAGCGGGCTCCGGCGTTGGGGCCTCGTTGTACCACCAAGAGCGCCGACGTGGGCGGCAGCGCTTCGATGGCGGCCACCGCATCCCCAGTCAGCCCCGACCCGACCACTCCCCCGTCTTCGGGAGCGAGGCTGCCGATGGCGACGGTGGAGTCGCGCAATCCAGCATCGTCGTTGACCATGGTGTCCTCCTCAGTGGGGCGCGGAACATCGGACATACCCCAAGACCTGGGACTACCCTACCGGTGCACCCTGGGGTGTGGATCCGTGACCAGGAGCGCGAATATTCTCGCCGCCATCGCTTATTCCTCGGGGATCGGTGACGCGAACTCGAAGGTCGGCACGTCGGCCACCTGGTCGATCGTCAGCGCGGGCTGGTTCGTCAGATCCGAGGTGCCTCCCTCGTTGCGGATCGATGCGAGCGCGCCACCGGGAATGTTCAGAGCCACTTCGATGGTGTTCGGATCGCCGATGGCGCGGAACTCGTAGGGGGGAAACACGGCCGTTCCGTTGATCTCGATCACGTTCTGGCCCCCCTGGACGCTATCCGCGATCCACGTTGACGCCGTGATCCGGATATCCCCCACCGCCATCGCCTCGGCCCCAGCGTTACGCATCTCCTCGACCACGTGATACAGGGACGATGCCGGCACGCGCCCAGCCGGGTCAAAGACCCTGAGGATCACCCCGGGACCCTGGGCCGGCGCCGTACCCGCGAGGATGCCTTGGACGCGCATCCGCTCAGCGGTGGCCTGGGCCGCCGCGGCGGCCTGGCCGCGGGTCGATTCCAGCTCTGCTCGCTGCTTCTCCAGCGCGAGGTTCTGGGCGGATAGATCAGCTCCACGCCTGGTCAACTGGTCCAACAGCTCGATCAACTCCGATTCTCGCAGTGTCGAATAGTCGGCCTTGGCGGTGTGCTGGACTTGCGTGACCGTTCCGAATCCGAGCAGGGCGCACAGGACCGCGGCGATGATCTGAGCGCGTGAGGCGCGGGGGCGCAGCGCCAGGCCGAGTGTGCGCCACGCCGACGTGGAGCGACGGCGAGCACCCTCGGGCCGAGGATCCGGCGATGGCGTGTGCTGGGGTTGATCCGTCATCGTCGGCCTCACGCCCGGAACAGGCGGCGACGAATCGCGGCGACGTTGGAGAAGATGCGGATACCCAACACCACCACGACAGCGGTCGAGAGCTGCGAGCCGACCCCCAACTGATCTCCAAGGAAGACGATGAACGACGCCACCAGGACGTTGGAACCGAACGAGACCACGAACACGCGGTCATCGAACAGCCGGTCCAAGACGGCACGAGCCGCCCCGGCCAGGGCGTCGAGCGCCGCCACGACGGCGATCGGCAGATATGGGGATAGCTCGGGGGGAACCGTCGGGTGCAACACCAACCCTGCGACGATCCCCACCGCCAGGCCGATCAATGCGATCACGGAATGCCTCCTTCTTCCGGTGTCACCGCCAGGTCAGGTGTCTGGGCGAAATACAACGCGGCACGCCCACTCGCGGCGCCGAGCGTCAGGTCCGGGCGCACCGACTGATCGATCCGCACGCCGAACTCGTTGCGCAGGTAGGCCATGCGGTCACCACCGCTCGTGCGCGTGAGTTTGATCTCCAAGACCTTGCCGTCCCCGATCGCTTCGATCCGGTACGGCGGGGTTACGGGGGTCAGGTCGATGTGAATCGCCTGCCCAGCCGTGGCGATCGGGGATGTGGTGGTGAGGCGGACGTCGTTGATCGCGATGGCTTCGGCCCCTGAGCGCCACAACCCGTTGACCACCGTTTGAAGATCCACAGCGCGGATCCTGGCCGCCTCGCCCTTGGCTTCGATCGCTGCCGGGTCTTCGGCCATGGTGACCACAAGTCCCGGCCCCCTCACCGCGCTCACTCCGGCGGCGATCCCGACCAGGGCCGCTGTGTGCGCCGCCGCCGGATCGATGCCCGCCAGAAGATCGTGTTCCAAGGCCTCGACCGCGCGCGTGAGTTCCCGGTTCTCATCCGTGAGCTCGGCGACGGATCGCTGGCGGGTCTCCGCGTCCGCGATGAGAGTCTTCGCGGCACGAGAGGCGTCGGGGTTGGGTGCGCGCAGCGCCGCGACTGCCGCGCCCGCAGTGATCCCGAGGACGATGGCGGTCCCCGCCGCCAGGGCGCGCACATGCACCCGCACAGGGGCGGATCCGCCCGCTGCCCTGCGGGCGGCAACCTCGGCGTATCCCGCGTCGAGCGGCCGCTCAATGATCTCGTTGAGCAGCGTCATCGAGGCGTCGACCGCGCGGCGGACAGGAGCGGGTCCGCTCATGGCGTGCCTCCCGGCGTGAGGGCGGGCGCGCCATCGGCGGGGGGATCAAGGATGGGACGCACGTAGGCGCCCGCGGCGATCCAGTACAGCGCGATGCCCCAGATCGCGAACGCCCACCCGACAATCCAGGCCGCCCGGCCGTACCAGCCGCCCAAGGATGCGAGGAGGAGCAACGGCAGGGCGTACATGAGCCCCAGGGTCGCGGCCTTGCCGATGAACAGCACCTGCGGCAGGGGCTCCCCTCTCGAACGCAGGACGAGCAACGCGATCCCGACCACGATCTCGCGGGTGACCAGGACGGCGAGCAGCCACCACGGGAGCACGTCGCGCAGCGCCAGGCTGATGGCGGTCACGGCGATGAACGCCCTGTCCGCCGCGGGGTCGAGGATTCGCCCAAGGTCGGAATACTGCTGAAGGCGGCGGGCAAGCGCACCATCGAGCCAATCCGTGACCCCGGCGAGGGCGAGGACCACGACGGCGGCGACATCGGCGTGGATGACGATCAACCAGGCGAAAACCGGGACCAGAGCAAGGCGAAGGAAAGAGATGGCGTTGGGCACAGTCCACACGCGGTAACCCATGTCCCTCCTTCGTCCCGCCACGCGGCAACCCGCG
>JAISBQ010000246.1 GCA_031266115.1 Bifidobacteriaceae bacterium | reverse complement strand
TCCCGGCCATGCTGCGCAACACCGCCGGGATTGTCGGAGTGGCCGCCCTAGCCGCCAGGTGAGCCCCGCGGCGCCCGCCGGCGGCGGGCCCCCTACGCCGCGCCACCCCCGCAGGATCGGGCTGGCGCGGATGCTCCCCCGCGATCCCGTCCAGGATGATCGTGCGTCTTCTCCGATGGAGTTGTTCTTCGACCTGGTGTTTACGGTCGCGGTGGCCGGCTCGTCGACAGGGCTGTTCACCGTCGAGTCCGCCGGTCAGATGCCGCGGGCCGTTCTTGCGTACACCATGGTCTTCTTCACCATTTGGTGGGCATGGGTGAATTTCACCTGGTTCGCTTCAGCCTTCGACACCGACGACTGGCTCTACCGCCTGACCACCATCGTCCAGATGGGCGGCGCCCTGATCATCGCTGCCGGTGCCGGTCCGGCGATGGCACACCTCGACTTCGACCTTGTGACCAAGGGATACGTGCTCATGCGGATCGCCATGGTCGCTCAGTGGTGCCGGGCTGCCGTGGATACCCAGGCCTATCGCGGGGTCGCGTGGCGTTGGGCAGGAGGGATCGCCATCGTCCAGTTGGCGTGGGTGGCGCGGATGTGGTGGGCGCCGGACACCTGGAGACTCGGGACGTTTGGGGCGCTTGTGGTCTGCGAATTGGCGATACCCGTGATCGCCCAATGGCGGCGCCATATCCCGTGGCATCCGCGACACATCGCCGAACGCTACGGCCTGTTCACGCTGATTGTGCTCGGCGAGTCGATCCTGGCTTCGGCCTCCGCTGTGATCGACGCGTACGGATCATCGACGGATCCTCCCCAACTGCTGACGATGGCGGCGAGTGGCCTAGTCATCGCGGCCGCCATGTGGTGGGTGTACTTCGCGCGTCCCATGCATCAACACATGGCAACACTTGGCTCGGCGTTTGTGTTCGGCTATCTGCACTACGTGATCTTTGGGGCGGCAGGAGCGTTCAGTGCAGGAATCGAGGTGATGGTCCACCAGGTGGCCGGAACCGGTCCGCTGTCCGCGTCCGTGGCGCCGGCAACGGTGACGGTACCGGTCGCGGTGTTCTGTCTCGGGGTGTGGTGGCTGGCTTTGCGCCCCACGCTACCCGTGTGGGGCAACGCGCTGGTGTGCGCCCTGATCGGCATCGTCGCCGCTTCAGCGTGGCTTGGGGTGGGTATCCTCCCTGCGGCGGTGGTCATGACGGCCCTGGTCATTGTCCTCGAGGCCTTCCCGCACGGCCACACCGTTGCAGCGTACTAGCGGCGCCACTGGGCGGCGTTCCAGTCGCGGAACCGCTGGGGGTAGCCGGTGAAGTTGACGTCATACACCGGGATACCGAGATCGCCAGCAAGGATGCGGGCCTCGCGGGCGTCGGGGACCTTGCGGCGCGTCCATTCCCCCGTTGTCGCGATGAGCAGGATGGTGGTCTGGGTTTGGTTGTTGGGAGGTTCGATATAGGCCTCAACGCCGACGCGGGTCGCGACGAACTGAGCGAGATGCTCGGCTGTCGCCTTGCGGGCGTCGCGTGGCGCCCGCCCACCAGACGCGCCATCGGCGCTCTTCGCTCGCCGCGAGAACAAACCCATAAGTGGCAAGGCTACCCGCCGGTGGCCAGGCCTCTCCGCCAGCCGCGGACCGACCGCCATGGGCGAGCTTCCCGGATGGACGCGGCGGTGTTCGTGCACCGAGATCGCCCGAAGGCGTCCGCAACTCGCGCCGCGCCGTGCCAGGATAGACGGCGGGCCCCAGCGGTTCCGCTCAACCCGACCTTCGAGCGAGGAGCACCAAACCAGTGTCAACCCCCACCGTCGATGCCGATGTGGTCATTCTGGGAGCCGGAAGTGCCGGATATGCGTGTGCCTTGCGCGCCGCCCAACTCGGGCTGACCGTCGCCCTGATCGAGGCCGACAAGGTGGGCGGCACCTGCCTCCACCGCGGATGTATCCCCACCAAGGCGATCCTTCACACCGCCGAAGTGGCCGATATTGTTCGCTCGGCTCCAGGCCTCGGTGTCCGGGCCACGCTAGACGCGGTCGACATCGTCGCTGTCAACGCCTTCAAGACCGGGGTGGTTTCGCGCCTGCACCGGGGCCTCACGGGCCTGATCGAGCAGCGCGGTATCCGGGTCATCACCGGGGTGGGCGCGCTCAAGGACCCGCACACGGTCGATGTCGACGGCCGGGCCGTCACCGGACGGCACGTCGTGGTGGCGACCGGCGCGCGCCCCGCGATGGCGCGCGGCATCGAGATTGTGGGCCACGTCATCACCTCAGACCAGGCGCTCGGCATGGACTGGATACCCCGGACGGCCGTGGTGCTCGGTGGCGGGGTGATCGGTGTCGAGTTCGCGTCTGCGTGGCAATCCTTTGGTGCGCAGGTCGCCGTGGTAGAGGCGCTGGACCGTCTGCTCCCCTTCGAAGACGAGGATGCTTCGGCGGCGATCGCGCGCGCGTTACGTCGTCGGGGTATCGCCATCAAGACCGCGACGTCGGTCTCGCAGGTTATCGAGGATGCGACGGGAGTCCATGTCGCCCTGTCCGATGGCGCCACCCTGGATACGGACATCCTCTTGGTCGCCGTGGGGCGCATCCCGAACACCGAGGGTCTCGGCCTCGACAGGCTGGGCGTGACGATGGAGGGCGGGTACGCCATCGTCGATGAACGCTGTCACACGGGGGTCGCGAACATCTGGGCGGCCGGCGACATTGTGCCGGGTCCGCAACTTGCCCACCGCGGTTTCGCCCAGGGCATCGCCATCGCGGAGCGGATCGCCGGGCTCGACGCCCCGCCACTCGTCGCTTCGCAGGTGCCGCATGTGGTGTACAGCGATCCCGAGGTGGCGTCGGTCGGGTTGACACAGGCGCAGGCCGTCGCCGCGTACGGGCCTGACGCGATAGTGGCTGAATCGCAAACGCTGGGCGGCAATGCGCGGTCGCTGGTACTCCAGACCTCGGGGATGGTCAAGATTGTGCGCGTCAAGGACGGTCCGGTAGTGGGCATCCACATTGTGGGCGCGCGGGCCGGGGAATTGATCGGGGAAGCCCAGCTGATCGTCGGCTGGGAGGCGTTCCCCGAAGAGGTTGCCCCGCTCATCCATGCGCATCCCACACAGACCGAAGTGCTCGGCGAGGCGCTTGCCGCGTTGGCCGGGAAGCCGTTGCACACCCACGTCTGATCGGCTGGACCACCACAGGAAGGATCGACCAGCGACCATGTCTACACCAGTGCCAATGCCAGGGCTCGGCGAGAGCGTCACCGAAGCGACTGTCACCCGTTGGCTCAAGACGGTTGGCGATCATGTTGCCGTGGACGAGCCGCTGGTCGAGGTGTCGACCGACAAGGTCGATGCCGAGATTCCCAGCCCCGTCGCCGGGACGCTCGCATCGATCGCAGCCGGTGAGGATCAGGTGGTCCAGGTGGGGGCCATACTCGCCCACATTGCCGCCGATGTCGCCGGGTCGCCTCCCCCTCAGCGCGGGTCGCCTGCCTACCCGGCTCCGCCAGATCAGACTGTCCCATTCGCACCGGTCGTGGCCCCGGCCGCCGGTGCCGCCCCCCACCCCTCATTCCCCCTGCCGCCAGTCGCGGCCCGTGCCGGGTTGCCGGCCGAGGGGCCGATGTCGCCCGTGGTGCCGGGGATGCCAGGGCTGGGTGAGGGGAGCGTGGGACCTCACGTGCCGTCAGTGTCTGCCTCTCTTCGATCCGCGGGGTCTTCGCCGCTGACTCCATCCTGGCTACCGATACCCGACGCCGCCGAGTCCGGCTCTGGGTCCGGCGCGCCTCCGGCTCCCGCGTCCC
>JAISBQ010000234.1 GCA_031266115.1 Bifidobacteriaceae bacterium | reverse complement strand
TCCAGGCCACAGCCCGTTGCACTTCCAACTAGAAACCGGGTGACCCAGCGTTGGGCTGCGTGGTGGTAGCGTGTTGAAAGCCTGTTGATCCGGGACCTTGACGACAGGGGCTGACTCCCGTGGCCGGCATCGTCGCAGTGATCTCGAAAACTGTCTGCTCACAAATCTGAGGGGGCCATGAAAATGCTTGGAATGGTGCGTCGTGGGGGTGGGTTGGCGCCGGGCCTGAGTGTTGTTCGCTGGGCGTCTTTGCGCAGGGGCGCCGGAGGACTGGGTGCGGTGTGCCTTGCGTTGGCGATGCTTGGGGGTGCCGAAGCCGCCAGTGCCTCAGGTCCTGACGGAGGCGAAGACATCGCGTGCCCGGCGATAGGACTCGTGGGATGGGTGACATTGCCGGCATTAGCGGATGGTCCCATCGTCCGGCCGGGCACCAGATTGCAAGCGCCATCCTCCGCGCTCGTGGAGGACACCGGGTTCCAACCGCAGGGGCAGAAGACCGAACTCGGGTGGGGCGGATGGGCGAGGGACGGGTTGCTCGTCGGCCTCGCCGACTCCTATGTGGTGCAGGAGGCCGATCGCGGAACGAGTATCACCTACGCGGTGGCCTTTGAGCGCACATGGGACGTGTGCTTCGAGAAGATGGTCGGAGTCGCGCTCTCGCCGCCCGTGATGGTGGAAGAGGAGTCCTCGCCCGCGCCGTCGTCGAGTCCATCGGCGCAGGGTGACAATCAGGCGGGGCCTGGGTATTCGGGTGACGCAGGGGGCCCCGCGCTACTGCCGCCTCCTCCGACGCCGGCGCCCACGCCGTCATCGTCCACGGCGTCCGCGGGGTCCACAGCGGGAGGCGCAAGCAGTTCGCCCTCCACGCTCGTGCCGCAGGCGAGCGTCCCTGAAGAGCCGGTGGATGTCGCGGTGAGCGCGCGGGCGGTGAAGGCCAAAGTCAAGGCCGGCGTCAAGGCCAGGGTTCGGGTGGCGGTCACCGCCGGGGCCTCAGTCCCGGTGGGAACGCTGGTCATTTCGTGGGGCGGGACGGCCAAGACCGTCCAGATCACAGCGTCGGCCAAGGGGAGGGCGACAATCGCGTTGCCGCGTTTGCCGAAGGGTCGCCACGCCATCGACGTGGCGTTCTTCGACACCACCGGTGCCTTTGAGGCCGCCGCCGCGAAGCGGTTCCCCATCACCGTCAGGTGAACACAGCAGCTGGTCCCGCCCCCTCTGTCGAACCGCGACCCGGTGGCGTGGTGGAGTTGCGACGTGGTAGCGTCGCACTCGCGCCCGTTGATCCAGGATCTTGGCCTCCTGGGCTGGCTCCCGTGACCGGCGTCGTCGCAGTGATATTGAAAACTATCTACTCGCGAATGTTTGGGGTTGATTTGTCAAATGCTATCTATCCGTCGCGGCCGTGCTGCTAGGCCGTTCTCGATTGGCGTCGTCATCCTACTCGGCGGCGCACTTCTCATGTGTCAGAGTGTGCCGGCCTCGTCCGGCGACACTCTTGGATCTGACTCCCTGATTTCGGTCGCTGAGACTGAGATTGCCGAAGGCGCTGACCTTTCTGGTCTTCCGTCCAATGGTATGCATATTGCACAGGTTGCCGATGATGTCAGGAGCGTGGCTCTGGAAGTCCTCGGTGACCGCTACATCGATCTGTGGCTTTCTCAGGATCAACAGAAGTTCATGATCGCTGTCCTTGATCTCGCGGAATATGAGATCATTACCCTGACAGAGTTGCTGTCGCAGATCGCTCCGGTTCAACTCGTGAGTCGCGAGGTGTCACGAAGTGCGCTGGACGAAATCGCACAGTCGGTCCGGGCAACCGCTGAAGAAGGTGGCTTCACATCGTTCGTCGTTGATTACGCGGCCGGCGTGGTTCGCGTCGGAGTGGAGTCCGACAGCGAAGTCGCTTCGATGAGTCAGTCCGTTCAGATGGGAACTGAAGCAACCGTTGCTAACCGCGCTGCGGCGAGCGGGCTTGAGCTGGCACCGTTCACTCGACCGGGAGTTGGCGAACCGACCGTAGTAGTCAAACAGGAAGAGGATCCCGTACCTGTGGACGTGCAGGACACGTCCCCCCTCAAAGGTGGGAAGCGAATTCGAGTCTATCGTGCTGATAATACGAATGCCAGTTGCACGGCGGCGTTTCGGATCGTCGGGCCCGGAGCGCTCACCGCTGGCCATTGTGGAGCGATTGGCGATGCTGTGTATCCTGGGGAGAGTGGGTTTGGCGGTGGATACGGCGCTTTGTCAGCCAATTCGTATTGGGGAATGGCTGTCCAGTATAGCGACGCGGCGCGCTTCTCCATTCCGGATGGAGGAGGCTTGCCTAGTTTGCAGACCTCACTCTCGCATAAGGTGGTCGGTCAACTAGAGCCGCTGGTCGGTATGGGCGTCTGTTTTCGGGGAGCGACAACAGGCAGCGAGTCGTGCGGGACAATTACGGGGACCGACGTGACATTCACCTATAGCGCGACTGGTAGCGCAGATCACATAGGGCACACGATCGCCAGCGGTTTTACGTGGCAGCCGTCGTCTGGATCCGTTTCGGTACCAGGTGACAGTGGAGGTCCCGCCTATGCTCCGATGACCAACGGCACCGCGTTTGCGGTCGGGATCGTCAGCGGACACTCAGAAAACACTGGTCTGTTTACACGAGTGTCGCGAGCGCTCCAAGACACGTATTCGACGCTCGATACGTGGAGCACTGCGCCCGTCGGGATGGCACAGTCTATCACGGGGGGAGCGGGGAGCGTGAACGTATCTGGTTGGGTGGTAGATCCGAATGTGCCCTTAGGGGCGGTGCAGACTAAGGTGAAGATCACGCAGGGAACAACTCAACAGACTCATTCCATTTCCGCGGGTCAGCAGAATTCAGCGTCGTTGGCGTATTATCCAGCAGCTGGGTCATCTCATGGTTACTACCTCAACCTGGGGACATCATTCCGAGGTTCGGTACTGGTGACTATTTCGTATGTCGACTTGGGTGGCAACTTGGGCGAGGTGTCCTCGTCTACACAAGAGTGGGTGACGATCACTGACTGAGAGCAGCGGAATGTGTGGTCGCTCGAAAGGAGTAGTGGGAATGGCTGGATGGCGAGTTCGTGGCAGGACTCTCGCGGCGGGGGGAGGCACCGTATCGCGGGGGGTAGTGCGAGGGGCTGTCGCTGGCATGGCTGTGGCGTGCTTGGCGATTGGCGGCGCGGCGGGTCCCGTGCCGGTTTGGGCTGATGAGGCGATTGGCGACGAGGATATTGCGTGCCCGGATGTCAAGTATTCGGGCTGGGTGAGGCTGCCGGCATTGACCGGGGGGCCTACTGTCGTGCCCGGCACTACGCTCCACGCGACGTCGTTTGCCATGACCGGGGGTTCGGGGTCCGGGTGGGGCGGCCGAACGAGGGACCTCGGTCAGGGCGGATGGGTGAGGGATGGATTGGTTGTGAGTTTTGATGATAGCTATGTGGTCACGGAGGCTGATCGCGGCGCGAGGATCAACTACGCGGTGGCCTTCGAGCACACGTGGGAGGTGTGCTTCGACCCGATCATTGGGGTTGGCCTGTCGCCACCAGTGATGGTGGAGGAGAAGGCTTCGCCAACGCCATCGTCGAGTCCCTCGGCGCAGAGCACTGCCAACGCGGGGCGCAGTGGGGAGGGCGAGGCGCCGGTGCCGGCCCAGTCCCCGTCCGCGTTGCCGTCGCCCTCGCCGTCGCCACCGGCGCCGCCGACCGAGACACCCCCGGCCGGAGGGGGCGGGTCGATCGGGGTCACGCCGCCGGCGGATGCGCCAGTGGGACCGGCGGATGTCGCGGTATCAGCGCGGGCGGTGAAGGCGAAGGTCAAGGCCGGAGTGAAGCCCAAGGTTCGGGTCGCGATTGCTGCGGACGCCGCGGTTCCCGTGGGCACGGTGGTGGTCTCGTGGGGCGGCACGGCCAAGACCGTCAAGATCACGCCATCGGCCAAGGGCAAGGCCACGGTCACGCTGCCGCGTTTGTCCAAGGGCCGCCACGCCATCGACGTAGCGTTCTTCGACACCACCGGCGCCTTCGAGGCCGCCGCCGCCAAGAGGTTCCCCATCACCGTCAGGTAAACCCCACCCAGAACCTGACTCTCCCTGCCATTGCTCGTCGAGTTTCACCTTTGCGGGCCCAAACCGGCCGGTAGAGCCCGGAAAGGTGAAACTCGGCGACGGATCTGGGGTCCGGCATCGTCGAGTTTCAGGTTTGGGGGCCCAAACCGGCCCCGGGAGCCCTGGAACCTGAAACTCTCGGCGATGGGGTCAGGGGGTGGTGGGGCGGTGGAGGCGCGTGCGGACTGCGGGGAGGGTTTCCATAGCGGTTTTGCGGTCGGACGTCACGAGGATGCGGCCCGTCTCGGCGGCGTGCGCGGCGATGATGATGTCGTAGGGGCCCCGAACGCGACCCTCGCGGGCCGCTGCTGCCAGCAGGCGTGCGTGATGCATCGCCGTCTCGCGCGTGTAGTCGAGGACACGCATGTGGGTCATCAGCGTGTGGAGCGCGTGGGTACGGGCAGCGGCCTGCTCGGGTGCAGCGGCGCGTTCGACCCCCACGGCGAATTCGGCGACCGTGACGGCGGCGATGGCTACGTCATCGTCCAGATCTCCGATATCCCGGAGGTTGGTGAGGCCGCGCTCAATGTCGATCAGCACCGAGGTGTCGAGGATCAACTGCTCCATGGGTCTTCCCAGACGAGGTCCGGCGGCCGGGCGAGTTCGACATCGTCAGCCCATGCCGGGTCACGGGGCAGGGGGTCGAACGCTTGGGCCACGGTGGCCAGGGTGTAGCGATGCACTGGACGGACCTCGGCGATTGCCCGGCCGCCGCGTGTGATGGTGAACGACTCCTGCCGCTCCACGGCATCCAGCATCTCGGAGAACGCCCGCGCCGCCTTCGTCGCCGTGATCATGGTCATCGCGCCAGAATATCAGATAAATCAGATCACGGGATCGCCTGCCTTTGCCCGAACCGGAGATGAGCGAGAGCTGGAGCTCGCCGGCGACGGACCCCACGACGCCGAGGCGGCGGCTGCTGGCGCGTAGCGCGAGACCTGGGGTGACCCAGCGGCGGCTTGGCGATTGTGACGATCGGTGAGCCTCTAGGATTTGTCGTATGTCCGCGCTTCCGGCACCCGCACAGAGGGCCGATGCGCGCGCAGTGAATCTGCCCGCCAAGGCGTGGATCGTGACCGTCTGGGATGACCCCATCAATCTCATGTCCTACGTCACCTATGTTTTCCAGACCCATTTCGGGTTTCCTCGCGACACGGCGGAGCGGTTGATGTTAGCCGTTCACCATGAGGGCCGCGCAGTGGTGGCCACTGGGCCACGCGAGACGATGGAGCTTCACTGTGAGGCCATGCACTCCTACGGCCTGTGGGCAACACTGTCCCCGCAGGAGGCGTAGGAGCCGTGCACCTGTTCCGTCACGTGGATGGGTGGTTCGTCGCGGCGCTGAATGCTCAGGAGCGGGCGGTCTTGGCGAGCATCGCCACCGAGGTCCAGGGGATGGTCCAGGGGGAGGCGCCGCCCAGCCTGGATGTCTTGCCAACCTTGACGCGCCTATTCCCACCGGCATCCATGGACGATGGCGAGATCGCCCGGGATTTCGCGTCGCTGACCGGGAAAGCACTTCGTGACACGAAGGACAAGCGCCTTGGGCGCTTGGCGGGACGCCTCGCGCGTGGCACGATCCGCCTTGATGCGGACGAGGCAGCCGAGACCGTGGCCGCGTTGAACGACCTGCGTTTGGCCATCGCCGAGATACTCGGAATCGATACCGCCGAGGATGCCGACCAGGTGTATGCGACCCTTGCGGACCGGGCCGAACCGGCTGGCGACCATGACGTGTTCGGGGAGGTGTATGTCGCGTTGACCGTGCTCCAAGAGTCCTTGGTGGCGGCCCTCGACGCGGCGGCGACTAAGCGGACGGACTGAGCGGCCCCCACGACGTGACGCTTACCACACGGTCGCGATTCGATCAAGTCTCACCTCGCTGACCTGGTCGGGGACCGCCGCCCAAGGGCGCCGCGGGAGGTTAGGGTGGCTCGGTGAGTAGTGCACCGATCGGGGTTTTCGATTCAGGGTTCGGTGGGTTGACTGTGGCGAGGGCGATCATGGATGCCCTGCCCAGCGAGTCGATCTATTACATGGGAGACACCGCGAATGCTCCCTATGGTCCGCGTCCCATCGCCGAGGTTCGTGCGCTGGCACTGCGGGCCTTGGACGCGCTCGCGGACGCCGGCGTCAAGATGCTGGTCATCGCCTGCAACTCGGCATCCTCCGCCGTGCTCCACGACGCACGGGAGCGGTACGAGCAGGGTCGTGCCATCCCGGTAGTTGAGGTGATCCACCCTGCGGCGCGCCACGCAGCGGCAGTCACCCGAACAGGCGCTGTGGGGCTCATCGGCACCCGTGCCACTGTCGAGTCCGGCGCCTACGCGGACGCCTTCGCGGCGGTTCCGGGTATCACGTTGACAGCGAGGGCATGCCCTCGCATGGTCGAATTCGTCGAATCCGGCATGACCGACGGTCCCGAAGTCATGGCGCAGGTCAGGGCGTACGTGGAGCCGATTCTCGACCACGGGGTGGACACGTTGGTGCTCGGCTGCACCCACTACCCCCTGCTCGCCGGGTCCATCCAGGAGGCTGTGGGCCATGCTGTGACATTAGTCTCATCGGGTCCTCAGACCGCGCGGGAAGTCGGCCAGCGGCTGGGTGACCTGGGGCGTCTAGCGCCGCAGCGCACCCCGGTGCATCGCCTGCACACTACGGGAGAGCCCGCGGTGTTCGGTCCGCTCGCCCGCAGGTTCCTTGGCGAGGCCGCGAATGTCCGGTGGGCCGAATCGTGAGGCTCACGGTGGTTGGGTGCTCAGGGTCCATGGCCGGACCGGACTCGCCCGCGTCGTGCTACCTCGTTCAAACCGACGATTCCGCCGGGCGAACATGGAGTCTGGTGCTTGACCTTGGGTCCGGGGCGTTCGGACGCCTCCAGCGGCACATCGACCCCGCGCACATCGACGCCGTGTGCCTCTCCCACCTGCATGCGGACCATTGTGCCGACATCGTGGGGCTCGCCGTGTGGGCGAAGTGGGCGCCGGGTGGCCCACTGGCGCCTATCCCCGTCTATGGCCCGAGCGACACGGTGTCCCGCATCCGTCAGCTGACCGACCACGGTCGCGGCGAGCACATCAACGCCGTCCACGGTGCGCACGGAAGAACGGCTGGTGGAGCTTTCGCCGTACGCACATGGAAGCCGGGTGTCACCGTGAACGTCGGACCCTTCCGCATCACCCCGTGGCCGGCGCGCCACCCCGTGGAGGCCTATGCGCTCAGGGTAGTGGCGCCATCGTCCACGCCCGGTGGGGAGGTGACGCTGGCTTACACGGGTGACGGCGATGAAGGCCCAGGGTGCGAGGCCGCGGCGCGAGGTGCGGGGCTGCTGTTGGCCGAAGCTGGCTTCGTGGAGGGCCGTGACGCCGTGAGGGGCGTCCACATGACGGCCTCCCAAGCGGCGGAGCTCGCGGCCGGAGCGGGGGTGGAAACACTGGTGCTCACCCACGTGGCCCCGTGGGATGACCGGGATGTGGCTGTTCGCGCCGCTGAGGTCATCTTTACTGGTCAGGTCTATGCGGCGACGCCAGGGGCGGTTCACCGCGTGGAAGGGGCTCCCGCGGGCGCGGCGGAGTGAGGCGGGGTGACCGTCCGCGGCGGTGCTACGCTGCGCCAATCCTGATCCGCTGGGCACCACCGGACCTGGCGCCCACGGCCTGCCTACTCGGAAGGGTTCCCGATGGACACCGCCGCCCCCGTTCCATGCCTTTCTCCCGTTCGCCGCCGGATTGTCGCTCTGGTGGCCGCAGCGGCCATGATCGCCGCTCCCGGATTGGTGGGACTCGCACTGCCAGCAGCGGGCGTCAGCGATGACGCCATCGAACCGTACGGGTTCTGCTCCAACGACGCCCTGAATCCGGCCGACATGTGGGGAGACAAGTCACGGATCCACTCCGACGCAGTGACTCTGCCCTTCCCCGTCACGTTCCTCGGCGATGCCTATCACGAGGTATGGGTGTTGGCCGATGGCGCCATCACCTTCGTGGAACCGACAGACCGAGCGCTACGGCCCGGCGGGCCCCTCTGGGACGGGGTCTACCCGTCGGGCGTGCCCGTGCGCTCTGAGTTGCGCCGATCGCTGCTCGGTGACCTGGGATTGCCCGTGGTCGCTCCCCTCCTCGCCGACGTCGCCTGGCAACCGGGCACCGGATCGAGCGTGACGTGGGGAACTGGCACCGATAGCGCCGGACGGTCCACGTTGTGTGTCCAATGGAACGCCATGGCCCCACGGACGGACTCCGCTACCGGCGCCAACACCTTCCAGCTGCTGATGTCGCAGGTCACCGACCCCCTTCGCACCAGCGGCGATGTGGACATCACGCTCAATTATGGTCAGGTCCAGTGGGATGCGGCAGGCACCGAACCGCCGGTTGCCGGGCAGCCACCGGTGGGGGCCAGGGCCGCCATCGTCGGGTATTCCGCAGGGACTCGCGGCACGGCGGGCGCCGCGGTGCTCGCGGGATCCGATCAGGCCGTGGGCAGCCTCGTGGACGGGCAGCCCGGCGGCCTGACCACGCAGACCAACGTGGGCGTGCCGGGGCGCTGGACCGTGGCGGTCGACAATTCGGCGTTCCCGAATCGCTCCTTGGGGTCGGTACGCGGCCTGGTGCGCAACGTTCGCTTTCCCGCCGACGGTCTGGAACATGCCCTGGTCACCCTCCGGTCCAGGCAACTCACCTGGTCCAGAAGCGAAGAACTGCACGGACAGCGGACCCCGGATGGCCTCCACTTTGAGATGCCGAGCGTTCTGCCAGGCCAGTATCTGATCTCGGGGATTGACCTCTCCTCCGGTCAGCGGGGTCCGGAAATGCCTGTCGACGTGGAGGCGGGTAGCGAGGCGTGGACCGACGTGCTGGTGGAAGGGGAACCCGACTGGGACAGGCGCGGCGTGTTCACGGCGACGGTGGTGGATGAGCTCAACGGCGAACAGGTGCCGTGGTTCGAGGCGCGCGTGACGACCAGCGAGAAGAGTATGGGTCTTGGTGAGTTCGCCTCGGGTGAGTTCCCGATGCCCGAGTGGGACCCCATTCGCGTCGGGGAGCCCTTTGAGATCGCCGTTGAGCCGCTGTCCGTCACCCACTCGAACGTCACAGTTCAGGCAGTCGTGACGCAGCCCGGCCGTGACCCGGGGGCTAACCGCATTGAGATTCGTCTGCCCCGCACCGACACGTGGGCGCCATCCGGAGCGATTCACGGTGTGGTCACGGATGACGCGACCGGCACGGGGGTGCGTTGGGCGGAGATTCGCCTCGCGGGAGACATGCTGCTCCACGAGGTCTACTGCGCCAACACGGATTCGGCCGGCGCCTTTGCGTGCCCCACCATCCCCGAGGGTGACTATGCGGTCTCGGCCAATCAATATGTCAACGGAGTCGGGTGGGTGTCCGTGACCACTCAGACCCATGTCACGGCCGGTACCGATACTCCCGTCTACCTGCACTTCAACGAGCTGGCCGGGGCGGATACCGGCGATATCCTCGGCCGCGTCACCGACGTGCACACTGGCGATCCGGCGCCCGGCGTGTCCGTCATCGTCACGGCACCCGGCTATGTCTACCGGGCCACCACGGATATGAACGGTCAGTACGCCATCGTCGGCATTCGGGTGCAGACCTACACGGCTGTGGCCTCGGTGGATCGCCACTATCAACAGCATGAGGCCCACGAGGTGACCGTGGTGAAGAACACGGGCGTCCATGTGGACTTCGAGGTGGCGCTGCCACGGGGGCTGCCTGATGATGGATCGATCGACTTGCGGCAAGACGGCCGCGACTTGGGCGCCGATGCGTACGGCGTCCCGGCGCTGCTCTGGACGTCCCCAATGTCGCTGCGTGTCCGTGGGCACTGCTCGGGTGGGACCGGCACCTATGAACTGCGCCAGGGGGACGTGGTGCTGGAATCCGGCGCACTGGTTGAGGATCCGCCGGGGACATACTCGGTGACCATCCCACCGATGTATCCCGCGCACGATTCGGCCGAATTGACCTACGAGATCGTGTGCACGGTGGGCGGCACTCGGACCGTCACCGTGGATATCTACATCGATCCATCCGGGGTTGTGGTGGACCAATACGGCACGCCGATCGACGGCGCAGTGGCGACATTGGCGCGCGCCGAGTCTGGCGACGGCCAGTTCGCGCCCGTCCCGGATGGGTCAGAGATTCTGGCCGAGGCCACACCGACGAATCCGCAGGTCACGAACGCGTCTGGCCGGTTCGGATGGGACGTGACGCCTGGGTGGTACAAGGTTCGTGTCACCGCAGACGGTGCCGATCCAGTCGAGACGGCCGCCATGCAGGTGCCACCCGCCCGTGTGGGTCTCGTGATCGCCGTGAACGTCGCCGGGGCCGGCCCACCCGAACCATCGCAGGTCCCCCAGATCGTTGGGTCGGCGATGGCTGGAGAATCCCTCACGCTCGATGGCGGCGCGTGGCCTCAGGGCATCGCCGTGGATTCGATCACGTGGTTGGCCGGGTCCCAGGTGATCGGGGAGGGCGCCGGTGTGACCCTCCCGGAATCGGCAGTGGGTCAGGTGGTGAGTGCGCGCGTGGATGCCCACCGCACCGTGCTGGGCTTTGTGGATGGCATCGCCCCCGACGATGGCGGCGCCGAGTTGGCGCGGCAGTTCCCCTTCACATGGACCGCGGTGGGGGAGGAGGTGAGGGGTTCGAGTGAGCCGACCGATGAGCCAACGGGTGGGCCGACTGATGGGCCGACTGATGGGCCGACTGATGAGCCGACTGGTGGGCCCACGGATGAGCCGACTGATGAGCCAACGGCTGGACCGACTGACGATCCCACGGGTGATCCGACGGACGGCCCCACCGATGACCCCACCGATCCTGGGTCAAACCCGTCGCGTACGCCGACAGACTCCCCGTCGTCCCCGTCATCGGACCGGAGCCCCAGCGATGGCCCGAGCGGTGAAGATTCGAACGGCGGCCAGCGGCCAGGAGGCGACGCGACGCGGAGCGGCGAGCCCTCCGACGGACCGCCGACCGGCGCCGCGCCCGTGCTGCGCCAGGATCCCGTGGCACCAGCGGACCGAATTGTCATGGCGACAGCGGTGCGCGTGGTGGGATCGGCCCGCGTAGGCAAAGTCTTGACCGCGCGGGTCGGAACCCTGAGCCCCGCCGATGCCACGGTGTCCTACCGGTGGCTGCGTGCCGGGAAGGCGATAGCCGGCGGAAACGGTGCCACCTATCTCCTGACCGCCAAGGACAAGGGCAAGCGAATATCGGTCCAGATCACCGCCCGCTCGGCGGGCTTGGCTGACATGGTCGCGGTGTCTGGGCGTACCGCGGCGATCAAGGCCGGGAAGATCGGGACCACGCGTCCCGCCATCGTCGGGAAGGCCGTGGCTGGCGGCAAGCTCACAGTGAAGCTGACCAAGTGGGATTCCGCGGCCCGCACCTCCTACCGATGGTACGCGGGAGGAAAGAGGATCAACGGAGCGACGAAGGCTTCGCTGCGGCTCACAAGTGCCCAGGTGGGCAAGCGTGTCACCGTCAAGGTGACAGCGAAGCGTCCCGGATACGCGACAGCGGTGCGTGCCTCCGCCCGCACCGCCAGGGTCCGATAGGGAGCACTCGCGAGCGTTTAAGGTGCTCAGGAATTCCTCACGTGTGGAATCTGCGCTATCGTGGGCGTGCCCGTTTCCATCACCCCACGAAAGGTGAGCCCTGTGGCAACGGAACCCCCTCCCGCTCGCGCCACCAGGCGGGGCACACAACGTGACCCGGCGCGCTCCATCACCTCAGGGTACGGACGGGCCCGCGCGAGTGACCGCAGCGCCGCCTGTAGTGCCGTTGGTGCTGGGTGGACGCCGTGAGCGGAGAGCTGCTCCGTCTCGGGATCGACATCGGGTCAACCACCGTCAAGGCCGTGCTCATGGACGGCGACACGATCCTCTTCGAGGACTACCGGCGTCACCATGCCGAGATCCGCATCGAGTTGGGCAAACTCCTGTCGGATGTCGCCGCCGCCCGTCCGGGCGGGGAGGCAGCCGTCGCGGTGACGGGGTCGGGCGGTCTTGGTGTCGCAGGAATGCTTGGCGCCCCGTTCGTTCAAGAGGTCATCGCGGAGACCACGGCCATCCAGCACCTGGACCCCGACGCCGACGTCATCATCGAACTCGGTGGCGAGGACGCCAAGATCACGTACCTCAAGCCGGTCCCCGAGCAGCGTATGAACGGCACCTGCGCCGGTGGAACTGGTGCCTTCATCGATCAGATGGCCACGCTGCTCCACACCGACGCCTGCGGGCTCGACGCGTTGGCTGCCCACTACGAGACCCTGTACTCGATCGCGTCGCGTTGCGGGGTCTTCGCCAAGTCCGACCTTCAGCCGCTGGCGAACGATGGCGCCCGTCACGAAGACCTTGCCGCATCGATCTTCCAGGCTGTGGCCATCCAGACCATTGCTGGCCTGGCCTGTGGGCGCCCTATTCGCGGCCGTGTGTTGTTGCTGGGCGGGCCTTTGCACTTCCTTCCTGAGTTGCGAGCGGCCTTCGCCCGCGCCCTACCCGCCGATGGCGTGGACCTCGTGGTACCCGAACGCGCCCAATTGACGGTCGCCGTGGGTGCCGCCCTTCTGGCAACCGGCGATGGTATCCAGCTGGACGAGTTGGGGGCCCGTGCCACGGCGTTGGCCCACCGCCCCAGCGGTCCCGGCACGGGTCCGGGCCGCATGCGACCGTTGTTTGCGGACGAGGCTGAGCGCAGCGAGTTTGCCGACCGCCACGCACGCGCCCATGTCCCGCGCGTGGACATCGCGAATGTGCGCGGTGTGTGCTTTCTTGGCATCGACGCTGGATCCACCACCATCAAGGCGGTCCTTGTTGACGATCAGTGCCGGATCGCTTATTCACACTACGCGCCGAACGGCGGCGATCCCGTCCGGGCCGCGGCGGCCATTCTCGCCGAGGTGCGCGGGGCACTTCCTGGCGGCGCCGCGATTGTCCACTCGTGTGCCACCGGTTACGGGGAGGGTCTGATCAAGGCGGCCCTCCATGTCGATACCGCTGAGGTCGAGACGATGGCGCACTATCGGGCCGCCCAGTTCCTGATGCCGGAGGTGACCAGCGTTATCGATATTGGCGGACAGGATATGAAGTACCTGAGGATTGTCGATGGCGTGATAGATTCGATCTCGGTCAATGAGGCGTGTTCTTCCGGTTGTGGATCATTCTTGCAGACATTCGCCCAGACTATGCAGCTCGATATCGACGCCTTCGCACAGGCCGCGATGGCGGCCTTCGCGCCGGTGGATCTTGGATCCCGGTGCACTGTATTCATGAACTCCTCGGTGAAGCAAGCCCACAAGGAAGGTGCCACCGTCGGCGACATCTCGGCCGGACTCAGTTATTCGGTGGTGCGTAACGCTCTGTACAAGGTGATCAAACTTCGCGACGCAGATCAATTGGGAGAACGCGTGGTGGTGCAGGGCGGCACGTTCTGCAACGACGCTGTGTTGCGAGCGTTTGAGTTGCTGACTGGCCGCGAGGTGGTGCGGCCCGATATCGCTGGGCTGATGGGCGCCTTCGGAGCTGCTCTGATCGCCCGGTCGAGGTTCACTCCGGGACACCCGTCGCGCCTCCTGCCGCCGGTGGCGTTGCGCACGTTGAGCGTGGACACACAGACCACAGCGTGCCGATTGTGTCAAAACCATTGCCAGTGCACCATTTCGACGTTCCCGGACGGTGAGCGCCACGTCTCAGGGAACCGATGCGAACGGGGTGCCGATCCATCCAGAGCCAAGTCTGATGTGCCAAATCTGTATGACATCAAATACAAGCGACTGTTCGCGTACCGCCGGTTGACCGAGGCGGCGGCGGCACGCGGGGACATCGCTATCCCGCGCGTCCTCAACATGTATGAGAACTATCCGCTGTGGTTTACTGTGTTGACATCGCTTGGCTTTAGGGTGATGGTGTCCGGCCGATCCAGTCACGAGCTGTTCAACCTGGGAATGGATTCGATCGCCTCGGAGAATATCTGCTACCCGGCCAAGTTGGTCCATGGGCACATTGAACAACTGATAGCGCGAGGGGCGCGAACCATTTTCTATCCTTCTATTGTCTACGAACGGGAGCTAGTCGCGGGCGCCGACAATTGTTTCAACTGCCCGGTGGTCGCCTCCTACCCCCAGGTGATCGGGAACAATATTCCGGCATTGCGCGACGGCGTCGACGGTTCCCCTGTCCGCTTCTTGCGTCCATTCCTCAACCTGGGGCTGCCTGACAAGCTCGCCGAGCGGCTCACCGAGGTGTTCGCTGACTGGGGAGTGACGTTGGATGAGGCAAAGACCGCGGTGACAGCAGGGTATGCAGAGCAGGAGGCCTTCGAGACCGACATCCGCGAGGCCGGGCGCGCAGCGCTGATGTGGATGGAGGAGAACGGGAAGACCGGCATCGTCCTGGCGGGACGGCCCTACCACGTGGATCCCGAGATTCACCACGGAATCCCCGAGCTGATCACCGGATTGGGTATGGCCGTGCTGACCGAGGACTCGATCGCCCATCTCGGAAATGTCGCCAGGCCGTTGCGATCTCGGGACCAGTGGGCTTACCACTCTCGGTTGTATGCGGCAGCGGAGGCGGCGAGCACAATCGATGGACTCGAGGTGGTTCAACTCAACTCGTTCGGGTGTGGGCTCGACGCCATCACCACGGACCAGGTGGCGGAAATACTGGGAGCGTCGCGGGGGGTGTACACATGCTTGAAGATCGATGAGGTCTCCAACTTGGGGGCTGCTCGGATTCGATTGCGGTCGCTGGCGGCCGCGACGGCCGAGCGGGCGGCCGCCGAGCGAGCCATCGCGGCGCGCGGCGCGAGGGAACCCGGGGATTCGGACGCGGCGCGACCCGGATACGTGCGGGCGCGGCGCGAGTTCACCGAGGACATGAAGGCGACCCACACGATCATCGCTCCGCAAATGTCGCCTGTCCACTTCTCGCTTCTGGAATCAGTATTTCGCAGCGCCGGTTATAGAATGGAACTGCTAGCTCACGCGAGCGCTTCTGATGTGGACACGGGATTGAGATTTGTCAACAATGACGCATGCTATCCCGCTATTATGGTGGTGGGCCAACTCGTAGCTGCCTTCAAGGACGGTCGGTATTCTCCTGAGACCACATCGGTCATGATCACACAGACCGGTGGGATGTGCCGCGCCACGAACTATACCGGCCTATTGCGGAAGGCACTGGCCGATGCCGGCTATCCGGAGGTGGCAGTGGTGGCGATATCCACCCAGAACATCGAGAGGAACTCGGGTTTTCATCCTGGACTGATAAGCCTACACCGGGCCATGCAGGCGATCGCGCTCGGGGACCTGTTGCAGGCTGCCGTGCTGCGAGTCCGGCCATACGAGGCAGAGCCGGGTGCGACCATGGCGCTGTACCGCGTGTGGGATTCAGCAATCCGTCAATTCTTCGATTCCAAGCGATGGTTCGGATATGGCACGCTGATCCGCGGCATCGTTCAAGACTTCGATCGCCTACCGAAACGACCTATTCCGCGAAAGCCGCGAGTCGGCATCGTCGGAGAGATTCTCGTGAAGTTCCATCCCGACGCCAACAACCATGTAGTGGATGTGGTGGAGGCCGAAGGATGGGAGGCCTCGTTGCCTGGGCTGATGGAGTTCGTTGTCAACGGTGCCTATGCAGCCGAGTGGAATGATGCCAACCTCGGCGTTGGAGGCAGATCCAAGCCGGCGAAGCGATTCCTGCGCTGGCTGGGTGAGCGTTATCGTGACCCTGTGCGCCGCGCGCTGTCTCGGGCGGCGACGGATATCCCTGGCCCCGGAAATCTGCCCCAGATGATCCGAGCGGCAGAGCCGATCGCGTCACTGGGGAACCAGGCCGGGGAAGGATGGTTGCTGACTGCGGAGATTCTCGAGCTGATCGACAATGGGGTGACGTCGATCATCTGCGCCCAGCCCTTCGCATGCCTACCTAACCATGTGACAGGTAAGGGCATGTTCCGGGAGATTCGGCGCCGCCACCCTGAGGCGAATGTGGTCGCGATTGAATACGATCCCGGTGCCAGCGAGGTGAACCAGCTCAATCGGATCAAACTTCTCCTGGCGGGCGCCGGTGCTGGCGCTGGGGTCCCGGCAGGCGCGAGGGGCGTTGTAGGGTCGGGGCCATGACACCTACTGAAGTGGACGCTGTCCTGCCCAGCGAGCCGTTGCGCCGCGGTGATGGCCGCCTCGCAGAGGAGTTGCGCCCGGTCACGATCACGCGGCACTGGTTGGACACAGCCGAGGGCAGCTGCCTGATCGAATTCGGCAGGACGCGGGTGCTGTGCGCGGCGTCGTTCACCGAAGGTGTCCCTCGATGGCGGCGCGGCTCGGGTCAGGGGTGGGTGACGTCCGAGTACGCGATGCTCCCGCGCGCCACGACCCAGCGCACGGACCGAGAGTCGGTGAGGGGGCGCCTGGGAGGCAGAACACAGGAGATTTCGCGTCTCATAGGGCGCTCCTTGCGGGGTGTCACAGACGTCCGCGCGCTGGGGGAGAACACGCTGGTTGTCGACTGTGACGTGCTCCAGGCCGATGGCGGAACCCGTACCGCAGCCATCACTGGCGCCTATGTGGCGATCGCCGACGCCGTCGCGTGGGCCGCTGGTACGGGTGCCATCAAGGCCGGGGCGAAAGTGCTGACCGATTCGGTGGCGGCGGTGAGCGTCGGGATCGTCAGAGGCGTGCCGGTGCTGGATCTGCCATATGAGGAGGATGTGAGGGCCGACACGGACATGAACGTCGTGGTGGCGGGGTCCGGCCGGTTCATTGAGGTGCAAGGCACGGCCGAACACGCGCCCTTCGCCCGCCCGGAACTCGATGCGCTGCTCGACCTTGCTCTCCTCGGCACTGGGCAACTGGCGGCGATCCAGCGCGCTGCGCTGGAGACGGATCGGTGAACGGCGCGACGCGCCTCGTCTTCGCCACGCGTAATGCGCACAAGCTGCGTGAGGTGGCCACCATTCTGGCCGAGACGATCGGGGCGGTGGGGGACGCCATCGTCGGCTCTGATGCCGTTGGCGGCCCAGAAGTGACTGAAACGGGCGTCACCTTCGACGAGAACGCGCTGCTCAAGGCGCGGGCCTTGGCCCAGGTCAGTGGCCTTCCTGCTATCGCCGACGATTCGGGTCTGTGCGTGGAGGTGCTCGGTGGAGCGCCTGGGGTGTTCTCGGCGCGTTGGGCCGGTGGTCACGGGGACGATGCCGCGAACCTGGCACTGCTGCTCGACCAGCTGAGGGACGTCCCCGCGGACAGGAGACGCGCCTGGTTCGAATGTGCGGCGGTGCTGGTCACGCCGGCGGGGGAGACGTGGGTGGAGACTGGCCGCTTGACCGGCACCCTCGCCGCCAGCCCGCGGGGCACCGGCGGCTTCGGCTACGACCCGATCCTCGTCCCGGACGGCGAGCGGCGCACCTGCGCCCAGTTGACGCCCGCGGAGAAGAACGCGATCTCCCACCGGGGACGCGCGTTCCGATCCCTGGCCCCGCGCATCGCGGCGGCGCTTGGCCGGGGGTGAACGGGGGCGGTAATGCACCTCGGGACCAATATGCTAATATATGAGCATGGCTGTCTTGGAACGCCGTCTCCAGCTTCTCATTGATCACGAGCGCTACCAGCGCTTGGAGTTGCAGGCGCGCGCTCAGGGTCGCACAGTTGCTGCCGTTGTTCGTGATGCGATCAGTCAACACCTCGACAATGACCGCATTGAGCGTGCGGCGGCCGCCTCCAGGTTTCTTGCTACGCCGGTGCCAGATGGTCCAGAGCCCGAGTGGACTGGGATCAAGCGCGATCTCGACACGGATCTCTTGCGCGGGATCGATTCCGCGCTATGACCCTTCGGCTGTTCCTAGATACATCGGTCCTGTTGTACGCGCTCGGTGCCGTCCATCCGGCCAGAGGACCCTGCCGGGCGATCGTCCGTGCTGCAAGCGACGGTCTGGCGGAACTCCACGTCAGTATCGAGGCCGTTCAAGAGGTCCTCTTTCATCGGATGCGGCGAACGAACCGCTCGTCCGCTGTGTCCGTGGCGATCGACGTGATGAGTCTTGCTCACTGCCACCCGCTGAATGCCGCCGTCATGACCCGTGCCTGCGAACTCACCGTGGTGTCACCAATTCGTGGCCGTAATGCCATCCACGCCGCCACCGCACTGATCCATGGCTTCGCCAGCATCGTCACGCTCGACACCGACTTCGCCCACGTGCCTGGCCTCGCCGCGGTCACACCGATTGACTGTGCTGGTCAGTTCGATCCTGGGACATGACCGACCCTGTGGGCCGGGCATCGCACGAGTAGCGTCCGTCGCGCTGCCGACAGCGACCCCAATCGCAACGATCTGTCTCAACCAAGGTTGACAGGTAGGGGGGCGCCTCAACACTCGTCATTCGCTCACGAGATGAAGCAAGCCTCGTCTCTCTCACTCCACCCTCGTGTGCCCCCAACGCAACTGGGCTCAAACGTTGCCCGCAAGGCTGGCACCACTCGTCCGGGCAAGGTGACCCCTGAAGTGTTGGCTGCGTATGCGACCGGGACACCTGCCGCAGTCCTCGCGGACCAGTGTGGGGTGAGCCCGGACACGATCACCCGGCACGCCAGGCTTGCCGGGATCACCCCACCAGACCGGTGCGACGCCCCGGCCCAAGAACAGGTGGACGAGATCGTGGAGGCGTACGCCCAAGAGGAACAGATCGTGACCATCGGTCAGCGCATTGGCATGGGACACCGACGGGTGCGCCCGTGTTGGTGGCTGCTGGAATCCAGGTTCATCCCAGGGGACGCAGGCCGATGCCGGCCAGCGAGATCGCTCAGATCGTCCGGCTTCGTCACGCGGGCTGGTCGTTCGCGCGAATCGGTTCACGTGTCGCGATGAGCGCCTCAACCATTCGAGCCACCTGCATCTCCCACATGGTGGATGGCGGACGGCTGGGGCCGGTCACGCAGTGCAGCGGTAACACGCTGGGTGGAGGTGAACCACTGATCGGCGGCGGGGGAGATGGCTTGGAGGACTGAGCGCATGTTCTGGTACTGCCTGCGGATGTTCCTGCTGTCGAGCAAGCTCTCCATGTGAGCACACTTGTTCCTCAGCTTGTAGATGCCATCAACCTCGGCCACAAGCTGAGGCGGTGGGACCCTCAAGTGCGGGAAAGCGTTCACCAATGCTTGACGCCACAACAGTTGACGCCCTGGGTCCCGGTCAGGCAGCAAGAACCTCCACGTGCTGAAACCGAGTTGGGTCAGGACATCGCAGTGACGCAAGGCACGCCCGTGAGGCGCACCCGCCTGCCTCGCGCGGCGGATGGCCTCATCCAACGTGTCACGCCGGATCAGGCGCACGAGCAGGTTGGCAGGGTCCAGAAGCCAATCGATGCTACGTGACCGGCCGGTAGAAGGATCGGTTTGGCTGACGTTCCAGTCCCCGATCCGAAGGTCGATGGCATTACGGAGAATGACTTCGGTCGTGTACAGGGCCTCGTGAACGGCGCCCGACATGTGCGTCGCCCACCGATACAACTGTGTCGCTCGACGCTCGTTCCCACACATCGCAGCACGATAGGGTGCCATCCGCTCGGTCGAGACCAGCCCTTCCAAGGCCTTGTACGCCGGATACGACGTGGGCGGTCGCGGATGGGCTGTTGACACGAGGATAAGATAGTAGGCAAAGCGGGGGCAGGTCACTCCGTTATCTTGCGCCACTGGCCCGGCCGGTCACCACACCGACTGGGCCAGTGGTCTACCCACCCCCAACGCCGCGACAGCTAGCCCGCTCACCAGCCATGGCTCACACCACCGTCGCCCGGCTCCTACGCGCCCAGCCACACCCATCCGACCCAACCCCCTCCCTGGCACCCGCCATCTCCGACACCGTCCTGCGTGCCCTCGCGGAGTTCACCCCCACCGATGGCCGCACTATCACTGGCATGTGAACGCCTCGCGACCGGCAACCAGACCGGCCCCACCAAACAACGTGACCATCAACATGAACCCTGCTGGGTCTTGTGGAGACTCGTGTTAGGTCGAGTCGGCCTGGTGGCTGACTCGTGTGTGATGGTACTCCTGTTCGTGTTCGTCTGGTGGCCGGTACCCGATGGATGAGTGG